>JABSOG010000502.1 GCA_013216025.1 Algicola sp.
GGGGGGGGTATTGATTTTGTTAACGGTTAGTTTGCCTGACGCTTGTGCTGTATTGCGCTGACTGTCGGTGATCCGGTAGCTGAAGCAGTCAATCCCAAAATAACCCACATTGGGTATGTAAGTAAAGGTACCGTCATTGGCCATATTTAAGGTGCCATGGCTGGTGGCTTTAACCAAATTGGTATCAACGCTCAGGGTATCGCCACTGTCGAGGTCGCTGTCATTATTGAGTACCGACATTGCGCTAGTTGCGCTGTTGTCAACGACCAGCGTTGCATCTTTGCTTAGAACATACTCGTCGTTGGCAGCCACGGGTGGAAAGCTGGCGTTATTGATGGAGATCACCACAGTGGTTGCGGGGGCAACAGCGCCGGTTGCATCATTGGCCTGATAGGTAAATTGGTCGCTGCCTGTGGCGCCAGCCTCAGCAGTATAAACAAAACCACCATCATTACTGAGTTCGACGATACCTTGGGTGGCCTGAGTGACCAAGGTGGCGGTCAAGCTAGTACTGTCGATATCCAAATCGTTGATTAGTACGCCCGGTGCGGCGACGGTCAAAACCCCTTGTTGGTTGGTTGCAAAAGTAGCCGTTTCCAGGGCAATTGGAACGGCATTTTGTCCGTCCAGCACATTAAAACTGTTGGTTAAAGATTCAGGTGCATCGTTGACCGGGTTGACTGTTATGGTCACAGAGGCCGTTGCGACTTGCCCAATACTATCAATTACCTGATATTGAAAGCCATCATTGCCGTTAAAATCTTTGCTGGGTGTATAAGTAAAGGTACCGTCAGCATGAATGGTTATCTGACCATTGGCGGGGAAAATGGCTGGGGTGGTATTGATGGTGAGGGTTGCACTTTCGGCATCTGAATCGTTGGCAATAATATTGGCGCTAAGGCTGGTATCTTCATCCATCGAAAAGCTGTCATTGGCGGCGACTGGACTGTTATCGGTTACGCCATTCATCGCCGCAATTTTATGAACGCTTGAAAAGGCACTTTCGCCGGAACCGTCGATACCGGTGACGGTGGCAAAAAATATTTTAGTGTCTTCTTTGTCGCTCAAATCATAATTGGGGGTTTTTAAGGCCAAACGTGCCTCGCCATCGGGCAGGTCCTGATAGTTTTTGTGGGTGACTCCGGCCCGAGAAGCAAAATAAACGTTATAACGCAGGTAATTGCTCAGGCCATCCCAGCGCATTGCAATATTGCTGCTGGTGCGGGGCGCGCTGAAGCCAGTGATTGATGTGGCTTGCCAGAAAAAGGCCACGGTATTGACCAAAACTTTATTGTCTAGCTTGTCTATTGCCCAAAGTTCGAGGCGTTGTGAGTCATCGTTAATGCCAAAATCAAGCGGATTAAAGCCGGTTTTGGTGACGTGATAAGGTGAGGGGCAGTTACCGTCACACAACTGTAACGCTTGGTTGTCGCCGTTAAATCCCACGTACACCTTTTTCAGCCCGTCGGGGTCTTCAACATCAATTGAAATGGTCAAGTTACCAGTGAGGGACTGTTGGGCGAGCGGCAGTCTGAATGCGCCGGAGATATTGGTAAAAGTGGCCGATTGGAGCTGGGCGGCATGATAGGTTTTGCCCAGCGCCTGTTGTTCAAACTCAAAAGGGACAATTATCGCCGCGGGGGTGGGTTGTGGTGTTGGTTTGTCTGGCTCAGCGGGGGCTGGGTTATCTGGCACTGGTGCAGGTGGCTCAGCAGTACTGCCACCACCGCCACAAGCGGTCAACAACAAAGTCAGCAAAAGCACCCCATAGCGGCGTAATAGCGTCTTTACTCGCTGTTGGTTAAAATTCACTAACTGACTGAAAATACGGGAAATAATTGGATTTTTTTGATTGTTCACGATGTTTTCCAATACCCTGCTTTATGGCAAGTAACAAGCTGTGTATTGAGTATAATCGAAAGCCGTAAAAATGTTAGTTTTATGTACACATTACATGACCGGCTAGGCTAAGGCAGGCAAGCGCAGACCAGAGCAATCATTACAGGTACATCTGCATCTGCACGTTTAATATTTAGGTGGCGGGGGATGGGATGGGTAGACAAGTGGTGAACTTATATACCCAAGAGACCTCAATACGCGGGATCCGCATTTTGAGGCCACTTGGATATACCATCAACAAGTCACCAGCATATACCCGACAGAACGGATGGTTTTAATGTAGCGATAAGGTGGTTTAGAATCGTTAAGTTTTTTACGCAGGCTCGACACTCGCATGTCTAAAGATCGATCACCAAAATCATACTCGATGCCCCGCAGCAGGCGGGTCAAAAATTCCCGGCGAACGGCCTGTCCCGCCCGGTGGGCTAACACTTCGAGCAGGTTGAATTCAGATATCGGCAGTTCGAGGTGTTGACCGCCAATCATCACCGATTGTGATGCCGGGAAGATTTCGATGTTACGAGCCACCTTGATCGGCGTCAGTAACTCCTTACCGGTACTAAATAAACCTGTAACCACACCAGACTCGCGGTTTCTTATCAGCGAGTTATCCCACCTGACGTTGATCTCGCGATCATCCAGTGAAAGTACCGGATTGATGTAAGTGTCAAACTCATTGATGTTGCCTGCCATCATTTCGATGAAACCAAACCGGGTTTCTTCGCGATAAGCTTTTGGGATGAAATGATCGAACCAGTTTTTGCCGATGGCCCCGTGGTAATGGGTTTTAAGAATACTGCAGCCAATATCATTGATATAGGCAATGTTCTGGTGTTGGTCAAACAGGACAAATATCGATTCTAAATCATCCAAGTGTGACAACATGGCCCTGATGGCGGGGTATCCGGATTCGCCCCTTGACAACTGTTCGGCCAAAATCGATTTGCCCATAAAACCTCATCTCCAATAATTGCTATTTTTGAGCAAAGATAACAGTAATTAAATGCATATACACTCTTGATTGCTAACCGAATATTTTAAATTAAAATGTACCGTTGGTACGTAAGCAAATGTAAGCTCCCTTCGTTAATTTTGTCACCTTTTTACACTTCCTTACATCAGGTGGTGTTTTCACAAAGCATACTTATACAAATCCAAGGTTTATATTGAATATGGGTTCGTGATGTTAATACGTGACTCAAGCAAAAAAAATCCAGTTGTTACTGGTAGAGCGTGACGACAAAGTCAGGGAGAGTCTTTGATTTATTTGGGTACGTGAAGTTTACAGGTGATGACGTTTGAAGCTGGAACTCTCTGGGATGCTCAGCGATTGTTGGACAATGCGCATTACGATTGTATTTTTATCAGCCTTTCATCGGGCGGTATATTCGAGTAAACAGTGAGATTGGAGTGGGCAGTGCTTTTATAGTTGAGGCGCCTTGTTAGGCTGACGTGGTTGTTTTCTATTCGAACAAACTGTGATCGCCTGCTTTATTTCGCGGTCCTGCCTAACCTCAACTACAGTTGGATAGAGCAACCGATTGAATGGTGTCCACCTTCGTTGGTTATCCTTGAGGTTGGCGTACAAAGGCACAGACATGACACTTGAATTTGATTTGAACTTAATCATGCCCGAAGACAATACGGCGATTTTCAGCCGGGGCGCGTTGGAAATGACGATTAAATTGATCAAGTCAAGTGAGCCTGCTATGGCCATTGAGGTTGGCGAGATACTAGCGCAGGAACCTTTACCAACGGGGAATGAATTCAGTCAAGATCCCAATCAGCATATGTTTCATGTGCGAATTCCACCGGGTAAAATCAGAATTATTGTCGATGTGATTTTAAACGTGATGGAAAACAACCCCGGTGAATTGCCGCTTGGCATGTCGGTTGTTGCCAAGGCCCTGTTCAAGGATTGGACTGATTTGGCTCGGCTGTCTTTGCGTTAACTAGTTATCGTCCTGAAACTCACGTCCATGTGAGATTTCAGGAAACCGCTACGTTCAAGCAAGTGGAACTTCGCTTACTTTTCAATGAATTGAAAAGGCGGTACATCCTTGTACCGCGTAGCCAGTGCCCAGCAACATGCGTTTTTGGTGGTGCGGCATTCCGATGGGCACTAACTAGTCACTCTCCCTTTCACCGCTGATTTTGCTTGATAAAGTCCTCTAATGCCTTTTTTCCCCAGTCTTTTTGGTGAAAGTGAATGAAGCTCCACAATTGTCGCCAGTTCGGATTGTTGTATAGCAACGCCATATTGGCATCGGCCACTTCAACAAAACGGCGGTTTTTGTCGTTTGAGGTGCATACTATTTGCATATGATAGTAAGGCTTTTGGTCTTGGGTTAATGGAATATATTCGATTTTTTTACGTGGCTTTGGCGCCATAATTAAAGTGGTATCGGGGCTGGTGATCAGATAATCCACGCGGTTTTTGCCAAACATCATATACATCTGATCCACCGAAAAATCTGAGGCAATGAAATGGTCAGACTCCTCGGCGATTTGCGTGCTCAGCCATTGATGCAGCTGATATTCAAAGCGGTGATCTCTTATCATCGCACCGACCAAGTTTTTGGTCCTTAAAATTTCTTTGCTATTATAGGGCGGTTTAAAGTCATTGTTAGTCAAGGTGCTTTTGTTGATCAGTATCTTCGGCGAGCGCATTCTCAAGGTTAATTTTTTCGAGCGAACCACGTTTTTGTCTGTTGGCCAGTAAACCGCAAAAAAATGGCAATAATCTTCTCCTTTGGCGATCAGCTTCCAACCTTGTGCAAAGTCAACATAGTGATATTTCACGCTGTACTGGGGTAGTTGTTCAAAAAAATCTGCGATGGATTGATAGGTGATGCCACCCTTTTGGTAAGATTTGATACGGTCGGGGGCCAGCATGTTGATATTGGTCGTGGCCTGAGCAAAGCCACATGAATGGATTAACAAACAAAGGGTAACAAGGGATAGATAGGCAATGGTTTTCATTTTTTTGCTTAAACTTTGAGCGGGTTGTCTTATAAAGTTAGCACAATATGTGGTATACCTCCGAGCTAAGGTTTACATTGTTTAACCTCTGCTAGTTATCGTCCAGAAACAATCGTCCATGATTGTTTCTGGAGTGAAGCTGCGTTCAAGCAAGTGGAACTTCGCTTACTTTTCAACATGTTGAAAAGGCGGCACATCCATGTACCGCGTAGCTAGTGTCCAGCAACATGCTTTTCGTTCACCGCAACAGGAGACCTACATGGCCCAAATGAAATTTCATCACGTTGGCATTCCAACCAACAAATCATTGCCAGCCGAAGATCATAGTGACAAGTTCAAGATGACTGGCTCGGGTTACTTCGAGAGTCGCTACGGTATCGAATGGATGAAGTTTGACGATGATTGCCCATTACCCGAACTGATTAAAACAGTGCCCCATGTGGCTTTCGTGGTGGATGATTTAGACGCCGCTATTGCCGACAAAGAGGTGATTGTTGCACCGAGTAGCCCGGCAGAAGGGGTTAGGGTGGCTTTTATTGTTGATAATGGTGCGCCAATTGAGTTTTTGCAGTTTGACAAACCAGAGTCTGAGATTTGGCCTCATCCCAATAAGTTTGAGTTGTGACTGGATTTAACCAAGGTTAAAAAGCAGCCATGCTCAACGATTTTTTGTTTAACGCCATTGACAATGATTTCGGCAATACCTGTTGCAACATATAAAACCCATTAAGGCTCTACCAAGTTAAACTTCTGAATAAAGAAGAAATTGGTGGGGAATAGGTTAAGGTCATCCGAGCCTGCAATAACCACTGTACCGTCTGCGCGGAAGATAATTGCGGTTGCCGATTCTGTTCCTTGGTAATCAAACAAGATGCCGCCGGTGGCACCGTTGAAGTTGGTGTCGAGGGCTCCGGTGGTGGTTACCCGGGCAATGAAAATGTCGTCATTGGTGCCGTTGTGGTTTAATCCGGTGGTCAATACGCGTTCTGTGGCATCAAACGCCATGGCGAAGGTTTTGGCACCGGGTGAGTCATAATTGTAAGACGCTATGCCGTTGATGCCAAAGCTCAGATCCATCGAGCCGCTGCTGCTCACTTGCATAACGATGTTGTTAATGGTCGGTCCTGAGTTCATGGTGTAACCTACTGCTACTATGGAGCCATCGGTTTTGATTTTTACCCGCTTGAGGAAGTCGGTATTGCCTGCATTGGTATCTAAATCTTGAGACAGGTATCCGTCAGTGGGGACGAAACCTGCACTATCTAGTGTACCATTATCGAGGATTCGAACTATCAGTGCGTTATCACCTTTGCTGCCGACTGACACGATGGCATTGTTAGTCTGTATGGCGATATCTTCTACTGTTGCAGTTAGGCCCAAGGGAAGCTTGACAATACCAGTGCCATTGAAAGTTGTATCGAGTGAGGCGG
>JABSOG010000503.1 GCA_013216025.1 Algicola sp.
TGACAATAATGGTGTCAACGAATTTGCAGTTTCCAGCAGACATTTTGATATAGACAAAGGTTTTACATCCATATTCATATTGGTGCCAGATGCACAAGGCAACATTACTGACTACAAAGAACTCAATATAGTCACCACTCTTGGCAAAGGTTTCGATGGCCATTACCCAATACAAGCGATTAAATCCATCGGTGATTTTGACGCGAACGGCACTAGTGACTTATTGGTCAATCAATTTGCAAATGATAACGGGCTTGGCAACACCGGCAAAATGATCATTCTACTGTTTGATAATAACTATAAGGTTATTGATACTATTACTATTTCTAATAGTCAGAATAACCTATCGTTTCTCATGCCCCGCGGCGCAAGTATCGGCATGAATTTAGACTCATTATGGGACATTGATGGTAATGGCGTAACAGATTTTTTTGCCACCACAAGTGGTTTGTCATCCCCTAATCCTTGGCTTGCCATTTTAATGAATAGAGACGGTAGTGTTGCCAGTGAAATAAAGATTAATTCACCGACAAGTTACTCTAATATAGCGAGTGTTATCGGTGATGTAGATGGCGATGGGGTAAAAGATATTGTCAGCAAGCACATTGACAGCAGTAAAGTATACATTACATTGATTAATGACAACTTCTCTATTAAAGAGAATTATGAAGTCAATTTGGGGCTAAGTTTATCCATAAACGGTTTTAACGCTTTAGGCGATATTGATGATAATGGCGCGATTGATTTCATGATTTCCGGATCAAATATTGGTAGTGGCGGCGTACGATTGGACGATGGTGTCTTTATTGTTAGTATGAATACCAACCGAACGGTAAAAAATATAAGTATCATTGACTATACAGACTTACCAGGGGCGACCTATGACATCCGTTCCAGCGCCCCCCAAGCGATGGATATTGATAACGATGGAAAGTTAGAACTACTTATCGGTGATCGTAATTACTCCAATTCAACTTCGAATAGCGGTGCTATTCACATCGTTGACTTAACCGCTAGCCCTTAAGAATGCAGTTGCCATGCGACACAGCAGACGATAGCGGGTTTACTTCACGCCCCTGTCATCAACATACTTTATCAGCGACACAGCAAGCGCCAGTAAAATATAAAATGGCCAGGTAAACCCTTGGGTCAAAAAGGTACCTGAGACCATAAAGCTGATCAGTCCGGCATAAATCGCATATACGTATGGCTGTATGATTGGGTCCAGTGGCTCGGGTTTGGGTTTACCTTTTGATTTTCCATCGCCATCGCCTTCGTCTTCGTCCCTCTCATTCGCCGCTGCATTTAGTGAGTTCACCTTAACCAGTGCCTTTTGCATATTCTGTAATAAGTTGACCAATAGGACGATAAACGCAGCAAAACCCAAAAAGCCGGTTTCAGCAAGAATGCCAAACCAGGTGCTGTGTACCGCGTGATTCAGGCCATCCCAGTGAGCGCTGTAAGCGAAGTAGTTGACAAAAAAATTGCTAATACCGACACCCGTTAAGGGGTTGTCCACCGCCATTTTGATTGCTGCCCCCCAGGCATATATGCGGCCCATTGATGAGGCGTCGATACCATCCTCGCCGGCCCCACCTGAGGAGCGGCCTGATATGCCTGCGGCGACCAGCAATATCGGCACTAAAAACGCGATGGCAGTGAATAGAACCGCTTTGTTTTTGACTTTATGCCAGCCAAAGAATCCCGTTATCGACATAATGCCGAGCAAACCGCCACGGCTTTGGGTGGCGATAATCGCCGAAATCAGCGTGCAAAAAGCGATGCCTGCCAAAAAACGTTCAAATTTGGACTGGCCTGCGGCAAAAAACAACGACAGCGCAAAGCTGCTCGGAAATAACAACACCAGAGATAAGTCGTTCGGATCACCCAGTATCGAACCTATATCTCGCCCGATGGTGACCCGGCTACCCTCAACCAAGCCAATACCGTTGACTTTGTTCAACAGCGCAACCAGCGCAACCAGTACCCCGGCCGCCACGAATAAACGACACGCCAGCAAAAAGTCCTTCGGGGTTCGGCTAAGCCAGACAATGGCCATTACCATGATGCCGATTTTGATATAGGTTGACTTATAATAGTCCATAGCAATGGGACGACTGCTTGCAAATAACACCCCGATGGAGACCAGGCCGAAAAAAACGGCAAACAGCGTTAACTGTTTTGACCAATAAAGTTTAATTGATTTTATCACCACTAAATGCCAACCCAACACCGCCAATGAGGCCAATGCCAGTAACAGCGGAATATGCAGGGGAATGAGAAAACGAAAGGCTTCGTGGATACGAAAAAAAGAAAAAACGATAAAACCCAAACAAACAAAATAGGGGAATTTGAACACTAAAATAATAGCGATGGGCGCAATACCAGCAGCCACGGTAACCAGCGGATGCCCAACGAAAAGCCATGCCACGCCGACTACCAGGCAGTATAAAATAACGGGCAGATTGCCGATTTTTGCCATTGCTTGTTCTCAACTTATTGGGCGACGATACCATCATCGTGGAAATTTACATGATCTAAACAAACAAAGCCACAAGGGACGCACTATTGCTGCTGTATAAAGTCAACATAATACCAAATCCATTAATTAACTGGTCATTTTGCTGGCTAAAATTAGCATTAGCTGCGTTATTAATCTTGTCATTAGAGTAACTAATGACTGCGATTAATGCCTTACTACTACTTATTTTATCAAGTGGTCCGACACATCGGCAAAATCAGACCAGTTAATTAATCTCATTGGCATAACACGCCAAAGGTGACCTTGATTTTTTGCAATATGCAACAGACTATCGCAAATTAGGAAACCAAGTACCGCTTAAGACCCGTTAACGCATCAAAAAACATTTTTGCTGAGCTGACCATTACCCACCAAGTCCCCTGAATAAAAATAACGGGGACCTTGCCATGGCTGACTTAAGTCCTGACCAAATAATTCTCTGACCTTCCCTGAGGGGTAACCCATCATATTTAATAAACTGGAAAATACCTGAAATTGACTATACTGACCCGGCTGTAATTGATATTGCTGCGCGGCATCGGTATTCAAAGAAAACAATAATAAAGGCACCTTTGCTTGCTCGGCAGGGACCGCTGTTGGCAAACAGTGCGTCGAATTGTTGCCATGTTCGCCTAAACCCTGGCCATGGTCTGAGGTATAAACAATTAAGGTTGGCTCTTTCAACTCTTTCAATCTTGGCAACAAAATTTTAAAAAATGTATCGACATTCCAGCGCAGTGCCTGCCGGTAATGGTTAAGTTTATCTGTCGTGGTTTTTTGCATCTCGGGTGGATAAGTGGCTTCATAAGGAAAATGCGCACCAATTTTATTGGCATAAATAAACAGTGGCTGATCTTGTTGTTTGATTTGCTGGATGATATCTCGGGCAAGTTGATGATCTAACTGATGATGCTCGACATTATGCTGGTCCTGCAAAGCAACAAATTGGTCCAGCTGAGAGATTTCTGCTTGAGTAAAATAGTTCTGTAAGCGGTCTGGGGTCACTTGTGCATCCAAGTATACCGTGCGCAAACCACTGTGCCTGGCATACTGAAAAATATTCGCTGTTTTTAATGCCAGCTCCCCTGACAGCGCCGCCTGTTCAGGGTCCGCCCCTGTTCTGAGCAGTAAATTCGAAGGTGCCGAACAATTCGACACAGAGTTGACGACACCAAAATTCTCATAGGGCGAATGCGCCTGCCATGCCTCTAAAAAGGGCGTGGTGTTTTCATCAATGTTATTGATCCCCAAAAAATCTCCCCTGACACTTTCATCTACAATAAAAATCAGATTGACAGGTTTTGTCGCTGGAGCTTCGAGTACAACCGCATTTCTTGGCCCAACATACACCGGATGTGACAGAGAAAAAGCAAGACTGGCAGGTACTTTTAATGGTAAGGCAAAATGGTTAATCCAATACCCTCCCCCTGCTAGAAGCAAATAAGCGGTTGGTAGCAACCAAGGTAAAAATAAAGCAGCCTGAAACCTTCGCGAACCCAACAGCTGACCTGACAAAGGCATTTGAGTCTCAGTCAGTCGGGGGCGAAGCACCCATATTGCCACAATAACAGCTAAGGTTATGCCTGTAGCCATGGCTACCTGTGGTAAGAATGCGCTCAGGGCATCTGCACCAAGACCCCATTCATTGATGACAATCGATACCTCCCAAAAGGTAAACTGCCCCTGAATCAACACAAAGCTATAACCCAGCAGACACAGCGGAAATAACAACAGACTATAAACTAAAAGCCAATAGCGCCGAGCCCCTAAAAAGGGCAGCAACACAATCACGCTACTACATAACAACACCAGCAAACGTGGCAAGATGTTTTCGCCTTCATGCAAATCGTATTGCAACGAACCCAGCCATATACTCCAACCCGGATCAATCGCAATCAGCAATGCGATGCCAAAACAAAAATAACCAATCAAATGAATGTAGCTATTAACCTTAAACATAGAAGTAGATACCCTTTGTATACTCATGCGCAGTAAAAGCAGATGCCACAGCAAGTATCATACCAGCCTGTTGACCAGTCTTATCAGGCGTGTTCTTGTAGTACCAGCGGCAGCCTGACGGGAGCTGGGAGGCATCGTTCGGGTCCTTTGGTGAAACATTGTGCTTGTACGGACGGTAGTGATACGCAGTGGGTATGGTGCTGAAAACTTCGCGCTGATGAACAAAATAGCACTCAACTTGTCAAAGAATGAACGAAGTGTCAAAGTTGGTGTGAAGAATAAGCGCTTAAAGGCCTGCTAAGTTAATGACTACATGATGGATTTCTGCTAATTCTTTTGCCGCCACTGTTTAATCAATTGAGCCGCTTTGGCTTTTTGTTCACTAGTCATCAATTTGACCAGTTTTATGGTGTCTTTTTCTATTCGTTTTAAAACTGATCTTGCCGAGCCTTTATTTGCAGCAGCCAGATTAAGCCACATAAGGGCGCTCGGATAGTGCTGCTTGACGCGGTTGCCTGCCATATACATTAGCCCAAGTCTATATTGGACTGCTGAATGCCCCTTTTTCGCCATTTTTTGATACCACTGGAGGATGAGTTGTTCGACTTTGGCGATTTGTGCCGGCGTCATCATCTTACGACGTCGCGTATTGCTTTGTTTTATCAAAGCACCGTCTGAGGGCGTTAAATTAGCCCACATATCAGCAAGTACGATATCTTTTTCAACGCCCCAACCATTGGTGTATGCCTTGCTCATTTGATACTGCCCTACTGCATTGCCCTGCTGGGCAGCCATTCGATAAAAATGTACTGCTTTGTTTAGATTACGTTGCACCCCCCAACCATTGCTATAAGCTGCGCCCAAATGCTTTTGCGCCTTTACATATCCCAGCGAAGCGGCTTTTTTATACCACCCGATGGCCTTGGTTTCATCCTTGGCAATCCCCTCTCCTTTTTCAACCATTTTTGCCAGCTTATATTGCGAATAAACGTGATCTTGTTTTGCGGCTTTGTGATACCAATTAATTGCCTGGCCAAAATCTTGATAGATACCATTGCCGCTATAATGCATGGTACCCAGCCGGTATTGTGACTTGGCATGGCCTAAATTGGCTGCGGTGCGAAATCGGCGAAATGCCTTGATACCATCCTTTTTTATACCACGGCCATTAAGCAACATCATACCCAGTTTGTATTTCGCCTCAAGCACCCCAGCCTTTGCAGCCAATTTAAACCAGCCAAAGGCCACAGCATAATCTTGTGCAACGCCCTGGCCTGCGCTGTACATGAGTCCCAACGCATTTTGCGCTTCTTTTTTACCTTTTTCTGCGGATAAACGATACCAGCGAATAGCTTCAACATAATCTTTTACTACGCCCTCGCCACCCGCCCACATGACGCCAAGTTGATATTGAGCGAGTGAATTGCCTTGTTCAGCAGCCAATCTGTACCATCGCACAGCCTCAACATCGTTTTCTGCAATGCCTTTGCCGTTCGCATAGATATCGCCCAAAATATATTGGATAGCAGACTTACCGCTCTTGGCTGCACTCTTGTACCAACGTACGGCTTCGACGCCATCTTTTGCGACCCCCTCCCCTTTCATATACATACCGGCCAGATGGTATTGCGCTTTACGTTCACATTGTTGAGCTGCCAGCAACAGCCATCGAACGGCTTCAACAGCATTTTTTGACACGTTAAAACCCAATTTATATTTTAGTCCCAATTGCAATTGCGCCTTGCTGTTGCCCCGCTCACTACAACTCAATAGTGTTGGTACACCTGTATTTTCGCCAATGTT
>JABSOG010000504.1 GCA_013216025.1 Algicola sp.
TGGGCTTGCTGTGATATAAAGGTGCCGCTTCGACAAATTGGCTATCGGGGAGCATTTTCAACTGCCTTATGCCTGATAATACGGTGACGTGTGGGTCTGCAAGATTACCACCGACACCGATATAGCAGCGTATCACTCGGCAGGACCTGATTGATTTTCAGACGTATTACCAACGGCACTGTCTGGCGCACTTGCTGGGGAACTGGCTGAGGCCGGCTTGCGATTACGATTAGACGGTTTACGCGTACGTTTTCTGGCCGGGCTTTTGGTGGTGCTCTTATCTGAACTATTAGCACCCGAATGGGCTCGAATGTTGCCATCGCTGCCAATGGCATTGGCCATGGTTTGACGGGTCTTTTCGTCTGCGTGTTGGAAGTCTGTCCACCATTGGCCAAGCTCGGCTACTTCGCCGCCTTCAATCTCGCCACGCAACAGTAAAAAATCGTAACCGGCTCTGAACTTAGGGTGTTCTAACAGTTTAAAGGCGCGTTTGCCCATTCTGCGAGTCAATCGAGACTGCAATTGCCAGATATCTCTAGAGACAGTTGAAAAGCGCTTAGGTAAGGCGATAGAGCGACAATGACGAGCCAATACTTCAGTCATGGCGTTGTAACTGGCATCGTAATGGCTGAGTTTTTGTTCTTGCATGAGTCTATCTGTTTCTTGTTCGACCACATACCACAATAAAGCGGCATGAATATAAGCCGGTGTCACTCTTTTACGGTTATTGATGCGAATGTCGGTATTAACAAACATCTGTTGTACCAAACGTTCTTGTTTGCTTTGCATATCACCGTTGAGTATCTCACTGGGTACCGGGAACATGTGGCCAAACAGGCCATATTTGCGCATCAGTCGGTAATTGGCTTCAGCTTTGCCTGCCAAGGTTAACTTCATTGATTCTTCAAAGAGTCTGGCCGAGGGGATATTGGTCAGCAAGCTACCCAGTTCATAAAGGGGTTGTTCGGTTTTTTCTTCGATGGTCATATCGAGTTTGGTGGCAAAGCGGACGGCTCGCAACATGCGCACCGGGTCTTCACGGTATCTCGCTTCTGGATCGCCAATCAATTCAATTCTTTTTGCTTCGATGGCCGCAATGCCGTTGGCAAAATCGCGAACATAAAAACCATTGACCGAGTAATACAACGCGTTGATGGTAAAGTCTCGGCGCTGCGCATCTTCTTCGATAGAGCCATAAACATTGTCACGTAACAATTGGCCTTCATCCGAGTGATGTGAAGTATTGTTTTTGTTGTTGGCTTCTTCTGGCGGTTGGTCATGATGACCGCGCATCGTGGCGACTTCGATTATCTCTCTACCGTACATGATGTGGGCCAGCCGAAAACGGCGACCAATCAGGCGGCAGTTGTTAAAACTGGCTTTAACTTGTTCTGGGGTTGCGTTGGTCACTACGTCAAAATCTTTGGGGGTCTTGCCAAGCAAAATATCGCGAATACAACCGCCAACCAGATACGCTTCATAACCATTGTCTTGTAAGCGGTAAAGTACCTTCAATGCATTGGGGCTGAGCTGTTTACGTGAAATATTGTGCTGATCACGGGGTATGGCATTGGTAAAGTTTTTACATTTGTCACGGGACTTTTCTATCGCTGACTGCGAGTTAGCTTCGCCTGCTGATGGTCTGTTTGAAGTCTTTTTTGCAGCACTTTTAGTAGCACCTTCTGTAGCACTAGTTGAAGAACCAGATACTGAATCAACAGCCGGACCCTGATCAACGTTTTTGATCAGTTTGCGATAAAAATTAACTACTTTGGTAATGATAACTGTGTCCCCTGTTGGAGGCATGGCGGTTGAAAAGCGGCAATCATACAGGACTTGCACGAGAATTACACGTTCCATGACGGTTGTATGATGAATTATGGGAATTGGGTGGCTTCGATTGGGGCTGGAGGAACGGAGGCTCCGCAAGGGGGTCAAAGCAAAAACAGTGCAGGGACAGGCAAGCTGTCCACAGAACTGATTTTGCACTGACCCCAGCCGGTGGTGGCTGGCAGACAAACCCCGGCTGGTGATGGCTGGCAGAAACCATCACCAGCTGGGGTCAATGCTTTTGATTATGTCGAACAAAAATTGCTTTTTGTTCGACAAAATCAAATGCTTTGACCCCCTTGCGGAGCCTCCGTTCCTCCGGCCCCTTACGAAGCCTCACTTTCCGTTCCTCCAGCCCCTATCGAAGCCCCACTTCTAATCGCTTCGGCAACTCATCAACAGTCCACCGCTCAACCGCCCATCGAAGTATCTCTTCAACAGACTCGTGTTTAACTATCTCTGCCCCATCCATCCCCAAAAACACCAGCACATCAACCAAAGTCTGTTGGCGGTTAGCCAAATCCACCGGTTTAGCATGATTTTGCTTACTCAACTTTTTACCCGGTTCGGTCACCGCCACCGGCAAATGAAGGTAATTGATCAACGGTTGACCAAAGGCTTGGTATAAAGTCATTTGATGCAAGGTGGTTGACAATAAATCGCTGCCACGGACCACTTCGGTTATGCCTTGCATGATGTCATCTACCACCACCGCCAATTGATAAGCAAACAAACCATCTTTGCGGTGGATGATAAAATCGTCGGCAAAACCGCTTGGAGATCCTGTGGGCGTGGCGGCACTGACAACACCTTGAAGTGGGTCTTCAAACTGTAATATTGGGTTGTCGTTTTTAAAGCGAATGGAGCAGTTATCTTGATTGGGCTCCAAACTCAAGTCACGGCAAGTACGAGCATAAATGCCCAGCCGCGGACTGTTTTGATTGATTTGCTTACGCGTACATTGGCAAAGGTAGGCTAGGTCGTTTTCGGTCAGCCAATCGAGCGTTGCGCGGTAATGGTCGCTTTGAGCGCTTTGATACACCACCGATTGGTCCCAGTGCAGGCCATAAATTTCCAACGTTTTGAGGATATCGTCAGCGGCACCTTTGACTTCGCGGGGCGGGTCTATATCTTCTATTCTGACCAGCCATAAACCTTGGTTGGCTTTGGCCTGCAAATAACTGCCTACGGCGGCAACCAGTGAACCAAAATGGAGTTTTCCGGACGGAGAGGGGGCAAATCTACCTTTATATAGAGGAGGGGTACGTGGTGGGAAGCTTTGATTGGGAGCCCCAAATACAAAAGGGAGCCTAATCTCCCTTTTCTTATGAGAGGAGTTATTACTAGCCACCCATTTGTCTTTCTTTGATTTCTGCCAGCGTTTTACATTCGATACACTGATCGGCTGTTGGTCTGGCTTCGAGGCGGCGAATACCAATCTCGATACCACAGGATTTGCAGAAGCCAAAATCGTCTTCTTTAATGGCCTGGATGGTTTTTTCAATTTTCTTGATTAATTTACGTTCACGGTCACGAGTACGTAATTCTAACGCAAATTCTTCTTCCTGGGCTGCCCGGTCGACAGGATCAGGATAGTTGGCTGCATCGTCTTTCATGTGACTCATGGTTCGATCAACTTCTTTTTTCAGCTGGGTTCGCCAAGCATCCAAAATTGTATTGAAATGAGTTTGCTGCTTATCGCACATGTACTCTTCACCAGTGGCCTCTCTATATGGGGCTACACCAGCTTCGGCTAATATGCCTAGCGCCTTGATTTCTTTGCCTTGGGGCATAAAATGTCTCCTAAATTCCTGGCACCAAAAATTATGGCGGCTATCTATATCAAATTAAATATAGCATAGCAATTGATTTTGCCAATACAGTGCTAATATTCATCAATTCGGGGGGTAAATGGTTAAATAGAATACAAAACGCTAATTGGGTACGAATGGAATTGCTTGATCTATAACTATCTGTTTAGCATTAATAACGGTTCTGTAACACAATACTTCCACGCCCTGCTCAATTGCTTGTGCCAACAGGTCGGCATACTTGGCATCGACGTGTCTGGCCGGACTCATGGTATCAATACCGGTATGTTGCACTAAAAAGAATAATACTGCCCTGTGACCCGCTTCAACCATGTTCATTAATTCGCGAATGTGTTTTTGCCCCCGGGTGCTGACGGCATCAGGAAAATAACCTTGTCCATCTTTACCAAGCAAAGTCACCGATTTTACCTCTACGTAGCAGTCCGGTTTTTTGGGATTAGGTGAAGTGCTTTCATCTTGCAGTAACAAGTCTATGCGGCTGTTTTCTTCACCATATTTGACTTCGCTGCGCATTGTCTTATAACCGCTTAGCTCACTAATTTGATTTAGTTCAATGGCCTCTTTAACAATGTGATTGGCCTTGGTCGTGTTGATGCAAAACCAGTGACCTTGAGCGTTTTGGCTGACCTCCCAGGTATTGGGATATTTGCGTTTTTTGTTGTCACTGGTGGAATACCACACTTGGTCATCGACCGTTGCACAACCGGTCATCGCGCCAGTATTGGGGCAGTGAATGGTGATGGTTTGTTCATCATCTAACCGGATATCGGCAAGAAAACGTTTGTAGCGCACAATTAAACGGGCAGGTTGTAAACTTGGGTTAAATTTCACTTGGCACTTCATTACTGTGGTGTAAACTAGGCGACACTATAACGAGATTTGAGCAAAAAAGAATGACAGATATGATGAAAGTTAAAATTAGCTCGCAAGCGGCTCCAGCGCACTGGGGTGAGCAGGCGATTTTGTCGGCAGACGCCGAAGGTTTTGTGATCCACACCAGTGACACCAATGCCTGCGAGAGTGCTGAGACTGTTCAACGTGCTGCGCGAAAAATCGAAGCGCAAGGCATCAAAGAAGTGACTTTGGCAGATGCCGGTTGGGATGTAGAGTGCCAGTGGGCGTTTGTCCAAGGGTTTACTACGCCGAGTAAAATGAACAACGTAACTTGGGCTGAAGCCTCAAAAGAAGACTTGGCAGAACTCAATGCCCGCCGCAACGCCATGATATGGACGCGTACTATGGTCAATGAAACCCCAGAAGAATTGTCTCCTGTGAAACTGGCCAAATCGGCTGCTGATTTTATTCAATCGCTTGCCCCAGAGCACGTCAGCTTTGAGACCATCATAGGCGACGAATTGCTTGAAAAACAGTGGGCAGGCATACACGCAGTAGGCCGTGGCAGCGACAGACCACCGGCCATGCTGATATTAGATTACAACCCTACCGGCGATGCAAACGCGCCAGTGGATGCGGCTTTGGTCGGTAAAGGCATTACCTTTGACAGTGGCGGTTATTCAATCAAAGCCAGCGAAGGCATGGCGTCGATGAAATGCGACATGGGCGGCGCGGCGACTGTCACCGGCGGCTTGGCTTTGGCCATTCAACGAGGATTGAACAAGCGCATCAAACTGATTTTGTGTTGTGCCGAGAACCTGATCAATGGCGTAGCTTACAAATTGGGTGACATTCTGACTTATAAAAACGGCACCACAGTAGAAGTGGTTAACACCGATGCCGAAGGTCGATTGGTATTGGCTGATGGTTTGATGGCAGCAGGCGAGACCGGCGCACCATTGGTGATTGACGCAGCAACGCTAACAGGCGCTGCATTGGTGGCTGTTGGCACCGAGTACTACGCGACGATGGCCTTAGATAAAGAACTGCAACAGCGCATGTTGGGTTATGCCGCCAGCGAAAAAGAAAATGCTTGGGCACTGCCACTAGAAAAATTCCACGCCAATAACTGTCCGTCAGCTTATGCCGACACCGCCAATAGCCGCCCACAAAAAGGTGGCGGTTTTGGTGGGGCGAGCAACGCCGCAGGTTTCTTGTCACGTTTCGTTGCAAACGAAGGCAAAGGTTGGATCCACATGGATTTGGCTTCAGCGTTTAATAATAACCCCAATGGACTATGGTCTGCCGGTGCGAGTGCACTGGGTATTCGTACCATTGCTCGTGCTATTGCTGACGAGGGTTAGTTTGTAGGGTGGTCGTCGTCGCTGTCGCGACGATGAGTGGGCGGGGAAATACACCAGAGTTTGAGGGGGACAGGCATAACATCCAGTCATCAGACACGCAGCTAGTACATCCGTGTAAGCTCGGCTTTTTCATCCATGAAAAAGACGGTCTGCTGACTGGATGTTATACCTATCATACAAGCTCTGGCTGTAATGTTTAGAGAAAAAAAGCCACCATTCTCCCCGACCTCCACCCTCGATATTACTCCGTAATATCCACAACAAGTTGTGAAAAAGGGCGCAGCCGCGCCGAAGGCAATTGCTGCTTCGCAGCACAGCGCAGCTGTAATTTGTTTTTTGCAACGGTTTGTTGCGTTTGGGTGGCGGTCGGGGCGGATGGTGGCTTTTTTATCCAAGACGGACGTCTGGAT
>JABSOG010000505.1 GCA_013216025.1 Algicola sp.
TAGTTGAAGCGGGCGTAGAGTTTTTTGCCTCCGGCGAGTTCGACACCGGTATTTAAAAAGACGCGGGTCGCGTTGGTTTCGGGTCGTCCCCAGGTTTGCGTATATGGGGCATCATCAAAAGGTGAATCGGCACCGACATTTTGCACCCCGGCATCAATCAATAACTGGGCATCGGGACGTATAACCCCACGAGACAAAGCTTCGTTGTCGACATGTTCTAGGCTGAAATTGGCAAAACCCTTGTCGCCCAATTTCAGGCCTTTATTGAGGGAAAACTTGACGCTGGATTCACTTTCATAATGTTGACCATATTGCAGCTCGACTATGCCGCCATGGTCGGCGTCTTTGGTGACAAAGTTGATCACCCCGGCAATGGCATCAGAACCATACTGCGAGGCTGCACCATCACGTAATACCTCAACCCTTTTAAAAGCTATGGCAGGCAACATGCCCACATCGGCTGCATGGGCACCATTACCCGCAGCAGGTGCGAAAAACTGTACCAGCGCCGAACGGTGACGTCTTTTGCCGTCAATCAGCACCAGTGTTTGGTCAGATGCGGTGCCCCGTAACGAAGTCGGTCTGACAAAAGCACTGCCATCGCCGGTGGCGGGTGTGGCTGTATAGCTGGGCACCAGAACCTTTAAGTTGTCGGTCATGTCAGCGGCACCGCTGACTGCGGTGAGATCATCGCCAGTTAAAATGTCGACTGGTACTGGCGAGTCGGCCACGGTGCGTAATTTTAAGCTGCGAGAGCCAATTACAGCTATCTGCTCAACTTTTTTGTCGCTGGTCGCCTCTTCGGCCATCGCGACAGGTGATGACAGAGAAAGTCCCGCGATAGCGGTCGTAACTGCACTGCCAATCAACCCTTTTCTGAATTTTTTGCTCATCATTGTCTATTCATCCTTTATTGGTTGTTTCTGTTTATTGTATTTACCTGAAAATAAAGTGTAGTCGATACTTTAAGAGTCTTCGATTTTCTTTGCCTTTGGCCAGTTGATGAATCTGGCCAATATAACACCTAGGTGTGATGGTATTACTTTCAATAGCGGCTTGAAAATAATTTTTCTAAAAAGCTGATATCAGACCAAAATACCGATCATTAAAATCAATTTTTTTTTGTAAACGCTTGTTTACTAGCGGTAATACCCGTAGATAGCGCAGAGAAGCGCCTAGCAAAACATCAGGAATGACAAAGGGCGTTAGAAAATCAGCTAAAGTAGGGGAGGTAGGTGGATAGCGGTTTTACAGGAAAATCAACAGCAGGTATCTGTGGCTTAAAATCATCCAAGATTTGGTTTTGCGACAGCAACAGGGTGAGGGCCAGATGAAAATCGTTGGTGAGCGATACATAAGGGCAAAATCGGATAAAATCGCACTGGCCAAATCAATAAAATAGGGATACAGGTATGAACACTAAACAGGAATGTCCAATATGCGATAGTATGAGCACAATTCTGTATCCCCAAAACTTTTTAGGATGGCTAGACTAGCATTTATGGTGTTGATGTAAATATAGCGACCAAAAGGTTAGAAAATTATAATGTTTTTGCGGTGATATCAGCTTTTATCAGGACTTTTAATCGATAATTTGTACGTTATTTCATTCACTGGCGCCTGCCTGAATTTCATTGAGTGACAAGTAAGTGACTCATCTTCAATTGTTGGGGTTTAATTTTGTTTGATATTTTCTATCTGTGTTTGTGTCATCTTGTCTGCTAGTGTTTCAGCCTGCTGTTTAGTGCCAAACGGGTAAACAGCTATCAAAATAACAACTATCCAAAAATACTATATTCCTCACTCATTTCATTTACCTCTTTGTTTTTTATAACAGAATCTAGCGGAGCATATCGCATTTTTCCTGCCCAAAATACGGTGGCGGTAAACATCAACACAGTGATTGAAAGCGGCTGGTTTATAGCGTACTTTACTTGAAATAAAGAGCGTAAAACCGAGATCGTGAAACATAAACGTCTGTTTTGAATTAGGAGATATTGTGAAAGAAATTACTGGTATTAATCATTTGGGTCTAAGAGTTAAAAATCTTGAGCGAACCAGAGCATTTTATGAAAAACTGGGTTTCGTCTTTCTAGTTGGACCTATCGGGCCTGAGCCTGTTGCTATTATGGAGCATTCATCTGGCGTTAATATTAACTTTATCCTTAATTCAAATTCAGGTATTTCTCATAATATTCTCATGGATATTCCAGAAAAACATTCAGGTTATACTCATGTTGCATTAACTGTATCTGACATTGAGTCGGTAAAGTGTTTTTTAGCTGAGCAAGAAATAACCATTACCGAAGGCCCTATTACATTACCCAATGGTGCTGTGATGTTGTTCATTCGAGATCTAGATAACAATGTTATTGAGTTTCATCAAAACCCTGGGTAAGGAATCAAGGGGTCAGAGATCTTGAACTGCTAATAATTTATTTAAATTCAAAGGGTTAAAATCAAGGGGCCAGAGAGAATAATCTGGAGACATTGTGATAAATGAGCAAACAATTTCGGCCTGTTTTTGATGTTTGGTATTCAAACGATATTCTAGGGTGTGCGTTACATTGAGGTTTTCGGCGATTGATTTGTAATATTTGCTTTGGCTTTTAACATCAACGCATTAGCCGCGGCCTTAACGCCTCAAGAATTGTTTTCTGACGATAGGATCACCGACTTTGCCGTGTCTCCCTCCGGTGAATATATTGCATATGTTGCGCCACAAGACAATACCGAGATATTCACTATTGCCAAAATTGGTGGTATGAAATCGATTTTTACCAGCAAATTAAGGGAAACCCGTTTTGTTGGGCGAATTCGATGGGCCAACGATACGCGTTTGTTGATGTAGCCAGCAAAACGTTACGGTTTCTGGTGGTTCGACATTTCGACGGGCACTAACTACAAAAAAGTACATCCCAGCTACTTTTTCGCAAAAACAACCGAACAAATCAAATTAAGCGCCAGTTCAAAACTGTCGGGGGCATAAAAATAGGCCTTGTCTGTGGCGCTGATGGGCAGTGATTCGAGCCAGCGTTTGCAGGTCCAGTTTACGTCATCAAATTGGGGGTCGGCGTAGAGGGTTTTTAACGTTGGGTTGACCACAAACAACTGTTTAAGGGCGGTGGCCAGAGCTTGGGTTTGTTCGTTGTGTTGTTGCTGAGGCCAATGGGGTTGTTCTGTGGTGTCTCCCATCGCCAGATTGTCTTGTTCGATGTGAATGTTGGTTATCGACATCAGACTTTGGGCTTGTACGTCAATGCCCAGTAAGCCGTTTGAAAGTTGTGGAAAATCGATGATTTTGACCCAAGTGCCATAGTGACTTATCTCGTTGGGGTGTTTTGAGTCGTGCGGCGTTATCACAAATCCAGTTTCGGCTGCTGATTGTTTGACCATACGCAAATAACGCTGCTCAAATATTTGCAACCGGATAATACCACCGGGAAACAACACCAGTGGTAAGGGGAAAATCGCTAGATTCATTGGCACTCCGTTTATCATTCATCACATCAAAACTCGTCCCTTGATGATAGCAAATGATGAAGAAAATTGCCGCTTGTCCGTGTTTTGAACATGGATGTTCTTATATCTTTTTTGCCGGGAGCATAAAAAAGTGAAGCTTTTGACATTCCGAGCGATTGCGAGGGCGCGCGTAGCGCCTAATTCAGCTAAGCTCAGTTACAACCCTCCCAAAGCCAGAACATCAAAACAAGCCCCTAGTGTGTGATAATCACACTTGGCCCCAGCAGCGCTTTTCTCATTAGAATACTTACTGTTATTCCGGCGTAAGACCCTGAACCATGCACCGTGGGTGTGGTCGACAAAATTATCCCAACAGTACTGCCACAGGGCATTGTAATTGTCTAAATATCGCTGTTCACCGGTGGCTTGATGGAGACTGGCGGCTGCGGCGAAGCTCTCAGCTTGCACCCAAAAGTACTTGTCTTCGTCACACCAATTATTTTGCGGATCAAAGCCGTAAATCAAGCCACCGTGTTCTGCGTCCCATGATTTCTCGAAAGCCCTGTCGAACAGGTATTTGGCTTTTTCGACCAGCCACTGTTGTGGCGCGTGTCTATTGAGTTGTAACAACAATTTGGCCCACTCGGTTTGATGGCCGGGCTGAAAACCCCACGGACGGTAAAGGTTCTTTGGGTCGTCTTTGTTGTAGTCCCAATCGGGCTTAAAATCAGTGGTGTAATGCTCCCACACCAGCCCATCGGTTAAGTCGGCCTGACGCTGACAAATGTTGGTGGCAATTAATTTTGCTCGTTCTAAAAATACCTCGTTGCGCGTTGCCTCATAGGCGGCGAGCATCGCCTCACACAAGTGCATATTGGCGTTTTGACCTCGATAATCGCTTAGTACACCTTGTTCGTCTATCTCGTCGGCGTACAAGCCAAAATTAACCTGCCAAAAGCGTTGTTCAAGCAGGTTATACGTGGTCAGTAATTTGTCATCGTTTTCGATGATGCCTGCTTTTCTTGCCGCTGCGTAGGCCAACAACACAAAGGCATAACCGTAGGCTTGTTGGGTCATGTCTTGTGGTTTATGGTCGCGCAACGTCCATGCGTAGCTTTGGCTATGCGCCTGCCAGTGGGCCAACTCTATATAGTCGAGGCCATGTTTGGCGATAGTCAAATATTCTGGTTTGTCGAGCACCATGGCGGCTCGGGCGTAGTTGACCACAATGCGGGTGCTGCTAACCAATTGCTTGAATCTTGGGTCGAATAGGCTGCCGTCATCATAAAAGTTTTGAAAGTAACCGCCACTGGGGTCAACTACCCGGTTGTCATAAAAACCGAGTATTTGTTGGCTCTGCTCTAATAAAAAGGGTTCTAATAAAAAGGGCCCTAATAAAAAGTGCTCTGTCTGGAAATCTGTTTGTTGAAAATTCATTTATTACTCTCGATATCGCGTATGAGTTGCTTAAAGCTAGGTAAATCACCCTGCACAGGCAGGGCAGGAAAGGCGCCGGGTTTGGTCACCGCATGAGCGCCACAGGCCGCAGCCCATTCAATTAAGCGGGCGATAATTTTGTGGTCTTTGAGCACATCAAGGGGTTGGTTAAAGTGGCTCAGGCCGTAAAGCAAACCACCGATAAAGGCGTCCCCTCCGGCGGTGGTATCGACTACCGTCACTGTAGGTGGTTGAATGATGCCTTTGACCGCTTTGGTGTGAAACTCAATATCATGCTCACCATCGGTGATTATTAATAACTGACAGGCCTGATTGAAGCAATTTGTAATGTAGTTATCGATATCTCCAGCAGCTAAATATTCAATCTCCCCGCGAGAAAACTTAACCATATGAGCGCGATGAACCAGGGTGTTTACTTGGTTAATATTGGCTTGGTTATTCTGCCAAAGGTTGTGACGCAGGTTTACGTCAAAGCTAATTAATGCCCCGTGGTATTGCGCCCGTGACACGGCATATGCCGTACATTTGGCAATCTCATTGGTGGTCAGTGTATTACTACAAAAATGAAATAAAGGTTTGTTATTAAACCAGTTTTCATCCACCTGATGTTCACCAAACAGCAAGTCGGCGGTATTTTCTCGGTAGAACGAGAAGCTTCTGTCGCCAGTTTTATCGAGCTTTATAAATGCCAATGCTGTCTTTGCACTAGTATGTAATAATACATACTGAGTATCGACGTTATATCGTTGTAAAGCCTCTATTAAAAACGCACCAAACATGTCTTTGCCAACTTGTCCGGCAAAGTTGGCTAGGCCACCAAGTTTGGCAACCGCCACCGCTGCGTTGGCTGGTGCACCCCCGGGGTATTGACGGTAGTCTTGCAACGCCAGTGAATCTACCGATTCATGACCCGTATTAAGAAAGTCAATCAGTGCTTCACCAAAACAGATCACAGTTTTCATGCGGGGGCCTCTTCAGTTATGTCAGCTGTGCCTTTGTTACTGCTATTTTTACGGTACTGCCTGCTGATATAGACACCATAACCGCAAATGTAAAAGTAAGACAATGAAGGCACCACAAAACTGAATTGAATAGAGGTTGCGTCTGCCACTACGCCTTGTATCACCGGCAATATGGCACCGCCAACGATGGCCTGACACAATAACCCAGAACCTCGCGAAGTTAACGGCCCCAGTCCTTTGATGGCCAAAGTGAAAATGGTCGGAAACATAATGGAGTTGAAAAAGCCCACGGCGATAATGCTCCACATGGCGACATCGCCAGAACTGAGCATGGTGGTGGCCAGTAATATTATGACAACAACAGCATTGGCGGCCAACACAAGG
>JABSOG010000506.1 GCA_013216025.1 Algicola sp.
TATTGCTGCACTTGGCTTCTTTGCATGAGCGCTTTTTCGACATTCTGGTGGTGGTTATTTAACCATTCGGCGCTCTAGGCTTCATACCAGCTGTAAACGAGCGAACTTTTGCCACAATTCAAGCAACGCCTGCGCACGAGTTTGCGATAAACCCGCCTGCCACTCGTGATCTGCTGATCGCGTTAAATGCCATTGCCAAGTATCATTAATGGTCTCGCTCAAAGGCCGAAATTGCAATCCGGCGTCAATAGCCCGTTGGCTGCTGCACTGCATAAAACCAATATTGTCAGTTTTTCGGCGCGGCAGCCACAGCGGCATTTCGCTCCAAGCTTCTACATCGTTCGACAACAAAAAGTCTTCGCTCAGCCAATGTAATTCGGCCTTTGAATTTAAAGTGTCCTGACAACAATTCAAAAACTCCAGCATGGTTAACGACGCTTGTGGGCCAATGGCATTAAACACGCCAACCACGGATTTGGCCATGCTAACTACCAGCCAGTCGCACAAATCCCGAACATCAATGAATTGTACTGGACTGTCTTTATACCCCGGCGCAATCACATCACCACCCTCGCCTACTGAGACTGGCCAATAGGTAAAACGGTCAGTCGGGTCGTGGGGGCCAACGATTAACCCCGGTCGCACAATCATGGCTTTATCGCCAAATGCTTTTAAAACCTCTTGCTCACACAGCACCTTTAACCCGCCATAAGCATGCCCTCCTGCCTGTTCGGTGGTTGGGTCATCCAAAACTTTCACGCAATGCGACTCATCAGCATTGAGCAAATTAAAATCGTCATAAACCGAAATCGTCGAAATAAATATATAGCGCCCTGTTTTACCGACTAACTGCGATGCACCATATTTTACAATACGCGGCACATAACCGCAGGTGTCTACAACGACATCCCACGTCCGGCCCGCCAAAGCCGACATATCGCCGTCTCTGTCGCCTTTGAGATGTTCAACCTCAGGAAATAAATCAGGATTGGTTTGACCGCGATTAAACAGCGTGACTTCAATACCTTGTTTAAGTGCACTTTGCACCAAGTGACGACCAACAAACTTGGTGCCGCCGAGAATTAATAACTTCATTTATTACCTATTTATATCCATAGCTGAACTGGACCATGTTTGATCATCGCCCCCAAAATATCCCTGCGGGGTATCATACCTGCAAGTTCGCCATTTTCTGCAATTATCGGCAGCGCGCCAATATGATGATTAAACATCACATGGCAAATTTCTCGGATATTAGTTTTAACACCCGCACTTAAAACCGGCTTGCTCATGCCATGGTCGAGGGTTTTTGACGGTTGATTCAAAGCTTTGGTCCACATATCCCGGTCTGATATCACCCCCAGCATTTGATTGGACTCGTCCACTACTGGAAAATGGCGAAAACGGTGTTTGGCAAACATCTGCTGGGCGGTTGCCACATTCATGGTGTCAAAGAGGGTAACAACCGGCGTAGACATTATGTGCTCGGCAAGATAGACGGTATGGGGCTGTGACGCATTTTCATCGGTATAACCCGGCACCTTGTACTTGACAGCTTTGGTGGTGACATCGCCAGTTTGTTCAGTTGTTGTCAGCTCGCTCAAGGGCTGTACTTTGCGCTCATTAAGCAAACGGTTAGTCGACACCGGTATTGCCAGACCCATGTTGTAAAGCCAATATGCCATTTGATCCTCCGATATGGTTTACCCAGTGCTATATATTACATATCGGCAACTGTAGCATTTCATCCAGTTCTTTATCGCGGCGGTGGTAGCCTGTTTTAGTAATTAGCTTGGTGGCTTCTTTTAAATGGTGGTTGAAACGAGTTTCCATAGATTTTCGGTCTGGTGATAATGTTTCGCCATTTTCGATGACTACGAAGTTGTTTGCGCTGGTTTTTAATTGTTGGTGAATGTTGCGACAGGCTTCTAGTTGATAATCGGTTAGGTGTAATAGCATTTGGCTGTAGGTGGCGGATTCGAAGACTTCGTCTAGGTCTTGCCATGCCGCATTATGTTGGTTTTGGTGGGTGTGGTAATTGGCGCGGGCTAGGAGGCCGAATGGTAAGTACTCTTGGTGCCCCGCTGCCCTCAATCCCTCTACCGCTTGATTAAAATATGTTTTAGATTGGTCAAATTCACTTTGGTTTTGCTTTAACACTTTCTGAAAATGGGCTTTTCCCAAGGTCAGTTGGTCAAGTGCAATATCCAAAACCCTTTTGGCATTTTGCACCCATTCTAATGTCTTTCCTGCCCTTTGAATCACCTTATCCACTTCACCCAAATCCAGCAATAATAAACAAAAACGAAATCCACTCAGTGAATACAACGTATCATATTTAGGTTGCCTTACTTGCTGAATAGCTTCGGCCTCTACAAATAAAGCTTTGGCTTTTTGTTGCTCACCGGATTGAAAAAGTGCATCTGCCCATGTGGTGCGTTTGCTCATTTTGTGAAAATCCTCCTCACCTTGATCGGCATAAGTGACACTTTGCCTACCAAATTCAACAGCCTGCGCCAAATTGCCCAATGCCAGATACAGTTCACTGGTATTGCTAGCATTGATGCCGATATTTTTCCAACTTGACCGCTGTTTACTGATTTCAAGACTCGAAATAAAAGGTTCAGCCGCTTCGTTCAAACGACCCAATCCACGCAGACAAAAACCAGTCCAATTGAGCATCTCACATCTCCACATTTCGGTAATACCTTTTACTGGCTTACCCCAGGTTTCTTCGTAAAAATAGGCTGCACATGCCAAATCAGGGCCAAACCCACCAAGTATTTTAACAATGTAAGCTTCATTTTCACGTCGAATCCTCGACCAATAAACCTCAAGCAAAACCTGTTGATGCAATCCACTCAAACAACCATGAGCAACTGCGGTAAACAAAGGTGCCATTTCTTCGAGGGTGTCAGGCTGTTCTTTTTTCGGCAAGTTTTTATAGTACACATAAAGCCTTGCATGGGCGGCTTGGTAACCTTTAGGGTTTTGAGCTTTAAGGTGTTCAGTGAAGTATTCTCGTACCAGTGGATGACAATCAAGTGCTTGTGTTTGGTCAGATTGCAAAATAAGTCTCAAGTTGGTGAGGTTTGCAACAGCAAAAGCCCAATCTTCATGGCTCAGATTCTGAATCCGTACACTCACCCCTTCAATTGCAGGCGCAGCTTTTAGCACGTTAATAGCGTCTTCGTCAGCAGCGCGGTCAAACAGACCGAGTATATAAAGAATATCCAGCTCAGGCCCATCTTCTGTTTTAAGCCAGTCATGGTACGACTGCATGACCTTTCTGGCGTGTTTACCTTGTTTATGCCTTCCAGCATAAGCTGGCATTTGGTCTCTCTTGCCAATATCACCTTTATAAACAGTTTTGAGATAACTCCCCAGCAAGGCCAGCGTCAAAGCATGACCTTCAATCTCTTCAACCGCCTTTACCTTTTCAGCCTTGGGGCCTATTACACCACTATTTTCGAGAACCTGAATACCCGCTTCAACACTAAGCCGCTCCAATTCATAACTAGGACTTTTGCTTGTTTGCAGCTCGAAAACCGGCACCCTTGAGGTGATAACACACAAACCTTTTAGGTTATACGCGAGGTTTTTTAGCAATGCTGACAACGATTGGTCTTTTAATCGACCTTCCATATCACCCGGTGGATATTGCATTGGCTCTAAACCATCGAGGATCAGCAGAGTTTTGCGCTGGTTGAATAATTCAGCCAACTTCAAACCTTGGTCGTGTGGCGATGTTGGTCGTTCACCTTTAAATCGTAGAAACTTAAAAGCCTGATCGATAAAATGCTCAGCCGAGACATGGCGCTGATCGCTTGTGCCTTGAGAATAAAACGAATGGGCAAATACCCGCTCTGCTCCTCTATAACCTTCGTCGCGCAAATTGTTCAGCCAGTGATTAATCAGCGACGACTTACCCACACCGCCCCATGCGATAAAGCTGATAACTCGGATGTTATCGTCTGCCCATGCTTTGTTTAATTGTTCGACCTCCTTCTCTCTGCCGACGATATCGCTTGGAGTAACGGGTAAATCGATTTGGGTTTCAACAGTGATTGGCTGGTCAAAATAGCTGCCGGGGTCAGGCAAATTTGGTATATCCTCTATTTCGCCAACAACAGACGTAAAGGCTTTATGTTTTTTCACTAAACGGCGTTTAAGGTCATCGAAGCCTTTAGGGTCATCTGGAGTTAAAAGGTAAAATGTGTCACCACTCAAAAGTAACGGAATATGCGGTTTGTCGTTGAGGTTAAATAATATCGGCAGAAACTTATTATTTAGACTGGCAGTATTATTAATACTGTTATAAATCAGTTTGCCTTCAAACCTACAACCAAACCCTATGCCTTTCTTTTCTTTACTGGTGATCCGTTTTTTGTAGGTTTCGGTGCAAATCAACAATACAAAGTCTGCATCTTCAATGCCATTTTCCATCCACAACGGCCATCCCTCTGCGGGTGCAGCAATTTGTTGGTCGATTAGCACAGTAAAACCCGCCCTGCGCAAATCATTGGCCAGTTTCAATATATTTTCGACATGTTGGTCACTGTCGTGGCTGTAAGAGATAAACAACTGGATTGTCATTGACGTTTGGTACCTCTGGCAGGCGAATCGAGTTCAACACCGCCGTTAGGGCCAAAGTAATGCTGTGCCAGTGTCAGGATATCCACAGCCTTAACCGCTGGCTGCTCAGCCGCGACCTGCAATAGATGTCTGGTGTGATTTTCGAGTGACAGAGCGGATTGTTCGGCCTGCATCCGTAAGGTTTCTTTGGTTTGGTCAGATAAGTTTCGAACCGTAATATTGGCCATAGGCTCCTCCAATTAATCTCATTCTATGCGTTGATTCCATTCATGGCAACGTACCATTGCGGACAACATATATTTGAAGAATAAAATGCCAAGGTCGACAATATGGCGATGTAAAAAGTGTTTCGGGATTTTGATTTCAGCGAGAAAGTGGTTGATGGGGTTGTGAAGTTTGAGTTGGTGCTGTGATCAGTGCTTAATCCCTGCAATTATTCATACAAACAGATAGTTGTTTTTTATCAAGGTTTTAACCTTATTATACCAAGCACTCTGGCCCCTTGATTTTAAGCTATTGATTTTATATGAAATTAGTTGCTTTCAAGATCTCTGACCCCTTGATTAGAAGTATCCGAAGTTACGGCCAAGCGCACGAAAATCAAGCCGTTTCAACAGCCCCAACAGCATCCACCGCTTCATCCAACTCAGCAAAGCGATAATCATTTTTACCAGCGGCTTTAACCTCATACATCAAGGTGTCGGCGACTTTCATCAAGTCGGTGTCGGTAGTGCCATCGTCTGGATACATGGCTATGCCAACACTGGCGCCCACGCCAGCGGTGCAGCGCGATAGGCAGAAGGGTTCTTGGATGATGGCGAGCAGTTTTTCGCAGACTTCTGCCGCTTCGTCCCTATGGTGCAAGCTGGTGAGTAAGACCACAAATTCGTCGCCACCAAAACGGGCGATGGTGTCGCTTTTTCTGATGCTGCCTTTAAAGCGGTCGGCCAGTTGGATCAATAATTCGTCGCCCACATCGTGGCCGTAGGTGTCGTTGATGTCTTTGAATCCATCCAGGTCAATAAACAACAACGCCAATAAATCGTGATGGCGAGCATGACTTGGTATAGCGGTGTTTAAGCGGTCGCGCAGCAGTGCGCGGTTGGGTAGTTGGGTCAGTTCGTCGTGGGTAGCCATATGTTTGATTTTGACTTCGACGGCACGCCTTAAGGTGATTTCTGATTGTAATCGACGATTCCATATCAGGATGAAGGCGAAGATCACCACCACCAAAGCGCCAAACTGAAAGACTTTTTCTTTGTCCATGCCGCTTTCAATTTTGATCTCAAACCATTTTTCGAGGATCTCTTTTTTCTCGTTCTCTGTGATGGTCAAAATAACGGTATTGAGAATATCGACCAGTGTCGGCCAGTCTTTTCTAATGCCGATGCGCTCCATTGCCGGGGCGATATCATCGACCAATGACAAGCTTAAATCACGATATTCGCCGTCTTTGAGTTCACTGGCGGCGGCCACCATGCCATCGATAAAGGCATCGGCCTGCCCCGAACGTATGGCGGCAAAACCCGATTGGCTGTCGGGGACGATGGTTAATATCACCTGCGGAAAATGTTCGTGTATGTAAGGGATGAGTTGGTAACCTTTAACCACCGCCAGCCGTTTGCCTTTGAGTTCGGCGACTTGG
>JABSOG010000507.1 GCA_013216025.1 Algicola sp.
CGCCTTCTCGCAAATTGTCGATGATAAATTTGGCGGCTTCAAAAGGTGAATCCTTGGTGTGAATGGCATCGTCGGCCAAGCCGTGTTTTTTGGCAATATTACCCATCAGGGTAGGAATAGTGCCTACTGCACGACCACGTAAATAGATGTGTAATTCTGCCGACATCAAGTGATCGGGTTTCATCACCATCGCCGCTTCGGTCATCACCGTAATATCTTCATCAGAGCGATCGCCTCCGGCAGAGAGCATCACCCATTTGCGTTTTGAGGGCATGTTGTTGGTGGTAGACACAATCGCGTTCATGCTGTGCTCGTTGTGGGCAAAATCCATCACCACAGTCGCACCTTTGATTTTAAACACATTGCCACGACCCGGGTTGTCTGCCGCATCAGAGCGAAAATCACCCAATCCGGCAGCGATAGCTTGGTCGCTAATGCCCAGGCTTTTGCCCACACAAATTGCGCCAAGCGCATTTTGAATGTTATGCACAGCCGCACCGTCAAACGTCATGGGCACATCATTAACCGAGACAATATCCGTGCTGCCTGATTTATCTTCATAAACCATTTGTCCATCACGAACGTAACTAACGGCCCCACCAATAGCCAAATGGTCAACCAGCACTGGGTTGTTTTGATCGCACGAGAACCAGCATTTGGCTTTGTCGATATCAGCGCCGTAAACCACCGACTCGCCATCATCGGCATTGAGCACCAAAGTGCCCGCTTGCGTGACAGCTTTGGCCACCACAAACTTGGTCGCGGTCAAAGCACGCAAAGTATTGATGCCGTATTGACCGAGATGGTCTTCAGCCACGTTGGTGACCATTGCCACGTCGACTCTTGGAATGGGCAAACCACGGCGCAAAATACCGCCGCGTGCCACTTCAAGCAAAGCGACTTCAACTGCTTTGTTGCGCAGCAGGGTTCGTGCGCCGCCGGGGCCAGAAAAATCGCCTTTGTCGATAATGGTGTCGCCAACCCGAATAAAGTCAGTTGAGGTCACGCCACAGGTTTTGCCAGCTTCTTTGATAATCGACGAGGTAAGTCTGACAGACGTCGATTTGCCGTTGGTGCCGGTGATCATGACCACGGGCACTGCGTGATATTTGTCCCACTGTACATCTTCGAGCTTTGGTAATTTGTCTACCGGCCAAATTTCAACCGATTGGCCAAATCCCAACGAAAACTCGTCGTCATCGGTCAACCATGGCAACTTGAGCGATTCGGCCTTGTTGATTATTTCGAGCAAAGCGGGATTAACTTCATCGTCAATCAATTGGATCAGTGAGTTAATCAGTACATTGCAAAGGCGTTCGTTGTCGCTCGAATGGCCCAACAACTCATCGCTGGTTAACGTCCAAGCGGCTTCGTTGATTTCAGTTGCGGCGTACAGGGCATCAAACGGGGCGCTCAGCGCAAGGCTGACGCCGTCTTCAAAGATGCGATGGATAGTTTTTTCGTTTGACCAGTTAACCGCAGCCAACAGTTTTTCGACGTGTTTTTGCCAGCAGTCAACCACTTTGGTTTTGTCGATACCATGGACAAAAACGTCGATAATGGCACCGGGCAGGTCCCACAATAAGCCTTTGCCCGTTAAGCGTCGGCTATCATCTAATTCCAGCTTAATCATATGCTACCTTCGGGAGTCGACGGTTACCTGCTCATGCAGATAGCCGTTTAATTTTGGAGAGGATTTGGCAAAAAGCCACCTACGCAGACAAACTGTAGGCGGGTAATTCATCCCCGCATCTTTTTCTTAAGGGAGGATAACTAATCAGAGTCTTCATCAGACTCATCAACTACACGTACACCACGACTGTCGGTGACAATCTTCAAACCGCTGCCCAGTACAAAGGTATCGGGCTCGTTAGTCTCTAACATTGACACCACTGTATGAACCGGTTTGGTAGTGCTTTCATCTTTGGGTTCACCAGCTTGGTTAAAGCCGATGATTTGTTTCCAGCAACGAGTGATGGCATCACCAAAGATCATCACCAAATCATCTGCTTCGCCTAATGACAGCGCTTTGTCGACAGCTTCAGCTTCGTCAGGGACCATCAATATAGCATCCGCTGCGATACCACATTCGAGCAGTGTGTCACGCATCATGCGAGGCACTTCATCATCAGCACGACCACGACGGTTGTCGTCGGCTTTACAGATAAAGATGTCAAAGTGATCGGCGGCCGCTTTGGCAATATCGACAATGTCTTGGTCACGGCGGTCACCTGGACCTGCCAAAACCGCAACACGCTTGCCCTTAACATCAAGCTTACTTGCCAACTCACTCATGTAACGAATGCCGTCTTTGTTGTGTGCGTAATCAAGAATAACGCGGAATGAATGCTGGTCGTACACATTCATACGGCCCGGGGCCTGGAAGAATGTGGTGTTGAATGAACGTAAACCATGACGAATATCGTCCAGTGTTTTGCCCAAGCTGTAAGCTAAGGCAGCAGCAAACATGGCATTTTGCACGTTGTGCATTGCCAAGCCTTCGAGTGTTGCTGGCATAAGATGCGTCCACAGCAATGGAATGTGCGCGCCATTGTCATAAATGGTGATCATGTCACCGTTGATGCCTTTTTCGAGTACTACCGCACGACCGCCAGAGCGGATGTGTTCACGAACCAAACCATGGCCCGGGTTAACCGTGACATAGCAAATGTGCTTAGCTTTGGTGTGATCAGCCATTTTCAAACAACACGGGTCGTCGGCATTCAAAACAGCCGTGTCTTTAGCGACTTCGACCACAATTCGTTTCACTTCGGCCAGTTGCTCAACAGTATCGACGCCACGCAAACCCAAGTGATCTTCTTGTACATTCAAAACAGCGGCTACATCAGATTCACGATAACCCAGACCTGAACGCAAAATACCGCCACGGGCAGTTTCAAGAACGGCAATATCTACTGTTGGGTCACGCAATACAATCTTGGAAGAGACAGGGCCTGTCATGTCACCTTTGACTGTCAGATGACCGTCGATGTAAACACCGTCAGTAGTGGTCATGCCAACACAATGACCCGCCGTTTTAAGGATGTGTGCCAACATGCGTGAAGTGGTGGTTTTACCATTGGTGCCGGTAATGCCTGCGACTGGAATACGCGATGGCGTGCCCAGAGGGAACAGCATTTCCATCACCTTGCCAGCAACATCACGCGGTTTGCCTTCACTTGGCGCTACGTGCATTCTAAAACCGGGGGCTGCGTTAACTTCAACAATGCCGCCACCAGCGTCTTTGTATGATTGACTAATATCAGAAGTCAAGAAATCAACACCACCAATGTCCAAACCAACGGCTTTAATTGCACGCTCTGCCATGGCTTTGTTGTCTGGGTGAACGATGTCAGTCAAGTCGATGGCGGTGCCACCCGTTGACAGGTTAGCGGTTGAACACAGATAGAAAATTTCGCCCTCTGGCAAAATAGATTCAGTCGTTAATTGCGCTTCTTCAAGCAAACGGTTGGCTTGCTTGTCAAATTCTAATCGGGTCAATACTTTTTCGTGGCCTACACCACGGCGAGGATCTTCGTTAACAATATCAACCAACTGGCCGATGGTGTTTTTGCCGTCACCGGTAACATGGCCTGGCACCCGTTTGGCCACCGCAACCAAATCACCGTTAACCACCAGCATACGATGGTCAAAACCGGTCAAGAAAGACTCAACCAATACAGCGCGGCTTTTGCCGTGCTCTTTGGCGTGATGAAAAGCTTCAATGATTTGTTCTGGGGTGGTCAGATTAATAGAAACACCACGGCCATGGTTAGCATCCAGAGGTTTGAGCACTACCGGATAACCGATTCGCTCGGCAGCACGAACGGCTTGAGATTCTGAGTAAATCATACGCTGTTGCGGCACGGGTAAACCCAAGTCGCTCAGGATGTTATGGGTATCTTCTTTATCACACGAAATTTCGACGGCGATGTGGTTGGTTTGGCTGGTAATAGTGGCTTGAATGCGCTGTTGGTATTTACCGTGACCAAATTGTACCAATGAATATTGATTGAGGCGTAACCACGGAATACCGCGGTCTTCAGCAGCCTGAACCAAAGAGCCTGTGCTGGGGCCAAAGGCTTTACGTTGGGCAAAGCGGATAAAGGCGTTGAGGTCTTCAGCAAAATCAAAGTCGCCTGGCAGCTTGGTGTCGAGCTGAGCTTGCACTTCATCTGGCATCAACGAGATAAGCAAAGAGCGACCCAATTGACCGGCTTCGAGACCTACATCGCGCTGGGTATATTCGTAGTCCATGTTGTACTGGCCTTCTTCACCATTACCACGGGTTTTACCAAAAGAAACATCAGTCCCAGCCATGCATTGTAGTTCAATACAAACATGCTCCCAGATATGGGCAATCCAGGTACCTTCATCTTCTTTTAAACGACGGATAAACCCACCGGGTTCACCATAAGAACAACCGTGTCCGGTCAGGCCGGGCAAAGCTTCAATCAAAGAATTAATAAAATTGTCACCCAATTTGACCGATGGCCATTGTTCTAAAATGCCGATATCGACAACGTGACGGATGGTGGGAAAATGAGCATAAACACTGGGACCAACATAAACATTTGAGGAGAGGATCTTCATTAGCACTTCCTGGATTTCTTAGGCAGATGGTATGACCATACATTGCTTTTATTTTGTATGGCAAACATTCCCGAAACATAACATTAATACAGACTTTGATTCTAGTCCAAATCTTAAAAAAGGCAGATTCTTTTATAAATATTAGTTAAGTGGGAATTATGACCTGCGGTATTAAAAGACAAAAGATTAAAAGATCTCAACACGGAGGCACGGAGTCACGGAGAAAGAAAGAGAAAAGATTAAAACTAAAAACGAACAAAAAGAACATATTTCGGTGGGTTTATTGCTTCGTTCATTCCATTGTCTTTTGTCTTTTTGCTTTTCCTCTTTCTTTCTCCGTGGCTCCGTGCCTCCGTGTTAAAGGCTTTTGACTTTAATATTTTGCGAAGCAAAAAAAAGGTGCCGTAAGGCACCTTATTCTAAAACTCGATTACAACAGAATCAGTCTTTAGCGGGCGGGAATGCCTCACGCGTAGCCAAATCATAAGTCGAACCGGCGCTGAGCATATGTAGCTTCAAACCCAACATGGTGACCGCGTCTCCGACATTGGCTTCTGCCATTGACGAATAGTGCAAATCGGTTGGGTCAACGATGGTGACGCTACCACTGCCTTCAACTTCAAGCAGTCCATCTGGGCCAATAAACACGGCGGTATCTTCACAAATCCCTATCGCCGAAGCAAAAGGATTGTAAGCAATCGCAGACAGCAATCGGCCAAGGCGATTACGCTGACTAAAATGCTGATCCAAAATCACCTTGTTGATCAAACCCAAGCCAGGGGCCATGGTTACGCCCTGTTCGTTAGGTAAACCACCCGATGAACCTCCGGCAATCATGTGCTCTGGCATAATCGCCGCACCGGCCGAAGTGCCAGCAACATGAACACCACCGGCATTAAGACGGCGAATTTTTTGTGCAAACGGTGTGCCGCCCAAAATGGTCGACAAACGCAACTGGTTACCCCCAGTCATGAAAATGCCAGTGGCATTATCCAAAGCATCAAGGTTCGCTTCATTCTGGGCATCTGCTCGCTCGCCAATCTCTAAAGAATAAGCTTCACCTACCCCGAGATCTTTAAACACTTTAACGTAATTGGCCCCCGTATCTTCCAACCGTGACGCCGTTGGAATGATCGCAATTCTGGCTTCATTGCCGCCACACAAGTCAACAAAACGTTTTAATATAACCGGATTGTCTACACGCTCTTCTGCTCCACCAATTGGTATGACAAAACCGCGCTTTCCCCCCTCAATAACCTTTGCAGGACACATATTTACCTCTACTCAAACGTACCTTTAATAATTTGTTTACTCTGTCTTTTATGCCATGACCCCATGGCCATCACACCTGAAATATCGTTGTGTTCATCAAGCACTATCAAATCCGCATCTTTACCCACTTCAAGCCTTCCTTTGTGTGACATGCGCAATAAATCGGCAACATTGGCTGTAAGCATAGGCAAAACAATGGTCAATTCAAGTCCCGCCGCCAGAATATCTTTGACCGTTTCGTGCAGTGTCGACGCCCGCCCAAAGTCCATGCTGGTCATCTCGCCCTTGCAGTTAAAGCAAGGCAAACAGCCACCACCATCAGAGCTGACAGTCAGC
>JABSOG010000508.1 GCA_013216025.1 Algicola sp.
CGTTGGTGGCAAATTAACGCCTGGTGCTGCAACTGTCATTAGCGCTGTGCCTGTCAGCATCGAGTGCGCTAGTTTGGGTATGACCGTCTTGAACAATGTCGTCGCCCAGTACTTCAACTGACCAAACACCGCCTTCAGGGTTTTGAATAAACACATTCTCAACGGTATCTATGGTATTGGACACGCCGTTAGGGCTCGACCAATTGCCTTGTCTTAACCCATTGTTGCCCCAATACACTGTGCCCGATGGGCTGGTGAGCCTTAACGACAAATCGTTAATACGGGCGATGCTTGATGCCGGGTTACCGCGTGGATCTTTAAACACCATAGCGGCTTAAATTGTCGCTGTCACCGCCGCTGAAGTCGTATTGAAAGGCACTGTGGATGATCATGGCTTTGGCTGTGGTCGCATGGGGACGAACATCAAAAACGTCTCTAAATTCAGGTGCGCCTTGTTTGCCCGGCCCGCCATCAAATACGCCATCGGCCCACATTTGGAAGAAAATGCCAAAGGCACCGGCCACTGCTGGTGTACTAAAGCTGGTGCCGCCGCGCGAATTGTAACCGCCGCCATCGGCTATCATGTCAAAGTTGTCATATTGTCCAGACAAGTCTGGTTTGATTCGGTCGTCGCTTGCAGGTCCAATACTGGCGCCGTTGCCCCAACCGTCATCACTGCGCGACAGAGTGCTATAGGTCTTGATGCCGCCAACAGCAACCATGTTCTTGGACCATGCACCGGGTCTTGACATTTGCGAGCCTGCGTTACTTTGAGATTGGGTTTTAAGCAAGTCTGAATCAAACAGTACCTCGTCAACGTCTGCCGACCAAGTGGTGTAATCAAGCGTTTTTGCGTAGTCAGTACTACTGGTTTGAACGACCGCTCTGTATGGCCCGTTGGGGTCGACCAATTGAGCCAAATGTCCTCTTAAATTGCTGGCATCGGGTTGAGCGGTGCTAAATCCTGAATACCTAGAAAACACGATAGGGCGTGAGGCTTTGTGCAATATGCCTTGGTATTTGGGATCGACACCTTGGCCTGCATAACCTTCAACTGTTTCAAGCCAGTTATATCCGCCAGGCTCTTTAACGTCATCGATGTCTTCACCTTGTGCATCGCCGAGTTCATCAATAAATAGGGTTGCGGAATTTTGTGCGACCTTGAGCAATTGTCTGGTATTCAAATTGGCGCTGAAGCGACTACCTATGGTGCCTTTGTCGGCTGCTAGAACTGAACCGCCAAGTGACTCGACAAACTGTTGTAGTTTGGCACTGTGGTTTTTGTTTACCGACAATACCGAATAATTTATCTGGGTTTCATCTGGTTGGTCTTTATGGATGGCAATACGCTGTTCAAGGCCTTCCTGCAATTTATAAATCGGCAAAAAAGGCACTACCGCCCGAACGGACCGCTGTTGTTTCAGCTGGGCCATTTTTTGCGGGTCGATCATCACCAATACTGAATTGGGCGGGAAAGAGGTGACGATTTTACCACCGAGCTGTTTTATCCGTTGTTGGTCGGGTCAAATTGTGCCAGCCGATAGACCGCATATTTTACTGCAGGGTCAAAACTGCCGCCCCGGCGCAAATGAATCAAGTTGTCTGTCGGGCGTGGCCGACTTAACGCTTGTCCTGTAATCTTAACTTGATAACTGCCGTCATTATTAATTGTGGCAATCGAATCGTCGACATTAACGGTGGGGTTTATTTTGATACTTTGCCCAGTTGTAGCCGAAGCACCTACCGCAGCCATTAACAGACAGGATGAGATGCATCTTGTTAGGGGTTTTAATTTGTTCTTGATTGGATTTTGCAAATGATTTCTCCAACAGCTTGCACAGCCATAAACGTTTCTCTTGAGGATGATTTTATTGTTGTTACTGAGGTTGAAAAATGGACTCGTTAGATTTTCTATTTAACAATTCAGCAACTTTTATGGTTGATTTTATTGGTGTTGCAGACAATGACTGGCGGCTCTTTTCTATGTCATTTCTTGGTCTTTTTGAGAATAGTGATAGAAAAGCGCTGCCGTTTATTGAACAGTATATCTGGTATATCTTTGGAGACATTGCGGTTGTTTCTGCGCTAAGGTTGATTATTTATGGGGTTGAGATTAAGCGGCTTGATGGTGAAAATACGCAGGAAGATGAGTTGGCGATGGCGTGAGTTGTTGGCCAATCTTGCTCGCTCTGGGCGAATGCGAGCAAAACCTATTTGATTGCGTTTGGATTAATGAATTCAAAAACAGAATAACTCCCGTGTACTGTATTTACTCACACTCTCACTTCAGTTCAACCCGTCTGTCAGTATCACCACATCAGTCGTAAAAGTTTAACGTGGGCCAGCCTTTTCTAGCTCCTTTGTAAATCTTTTATACATCTATTTGTTTATTATCAAAGGCTTAAGGTTATTGTTCGTGTGGTTAGATAAGATGCAGAATGTTAAGATTTGGTTTCAGGAGAGGGATTACAGCTGTCTTTTTCGACTGGATACGTGATATTGTTGCATAATTATTTTTTGACCAGACCTCACCGATGAACGCCGATACCCCCTTTAGACTTGAACAATGCTTGATCAAACCACGAGAGTTTTCGATTGAATTTACAGACGGTGAAGTCAAACTCCTACAGCCCAAGTTTATTGACGTACTGGCGTATCTGGCGATTCAGTTTCCTCGTCTGGTGGATAGGCAGGAGTTGATTGATACTATTTGGGATGGCAATCAGTTTGTCGGTGAAAAAGCCTTGACCAATGCTGTGTGGAATTTACGCAATGTGCTTAAGCGCACAAACACTGCGTATATTGAAACGGTGCGAAAAACCGGATATCGGTTGTTGGTTGAGCCAGAGTATCTCGAACAGGAAGTGGCGAATGCATCTGCCAACCCTTCGACGGTCGGCCAATTGACAACACGCTTGAAAGACTCGTCTTATGTTGGCATTGGCACTGTTGTCGCCATAACCGCTGTTATTGCTGTAACGATTATGGTGCTGGTGTTTTGGCTGGTTTTGCCCCAGGGCAACTCGGGGGACAGTTTGGTCGAGCGGGGGCATATCGTTAATGTGACCGATGATCCGGGGCGTGAAGTGTATCCTGTGGTGTCGCCAGACAACCAATTTGTGATTTATGCGTGGCGGCGAATTGGCCGCCAGCCTAATTTATACCTTAAAAGTTTGATTGACGCGTCTATCCCGGTGAAACAATTGACCTTCACTGATGATTACGAAGGCCGTGTGGTGTTTCACCCCGGTGGCGAACAAATTTATTTTATGCGCAAACACTGGGATTCTTCGGTTTGCCAGATCATTGAATTAAATCTCGTCACAACAGTACAAAAAGTTATCGCAAAGTGCACCGGTGAACTGTCTTTTACGATGGCGTTGTCACCAGACGGCAATCTGCTGGCTTTCAATCATTTGAACCAGCGCACCAGCAGACGGAGTATTCACTTGATTGACTTGCAAAGTGGCCTACCGGCAGTTGAACTGTATGATTGCGAAGACTCTTGTGTCTATCAAGACTTGGATGCCGATTTTTCACCTGACTCCAAGCAATTAGTGATCTCTCGAACCCTCAATAGATCGGTTAATGAGTCGGTTTTCTTATTCGATTTGCACAGTAAACAATTAGTGCCACTTGGTGCTAGTGCAGGCGAAATAAAAGGGTTAGCTTGGCATCCTAGTGGGGATCGGATTGTTTACAGCGCGCAAGTGGCGGGGCAACGCAATGGTTACGTGATCACGCTGGCCGACAAAAAGACCAGCAAACTTAACATCCCCGGGTTTAGCTATCCCCGTTTTGTGCCGGGCAGCACCGATCTGGTTTTTCACCATTGGCAGGTATCGACCCATCTGTCCTCGCTGACATTAACGGATACCATGGCTGCGGCACCTTTTCCGTTGATGCAGTCAGAATATTCCTATGGTAACCCCCATTATTCAGAGCAGGCTGGCAAAATTGCTTTTATTTCTAACGAATCCGGATTTGAAGAGGTATGGATAGCCAATATTGACGGCAGTGAAAGACAAAAGTTAACGTCATTAGAATCTCACCTGACGTTTCCTCGGTGGTCGCACAATGGCCAATACATCGCCTTTTTAGGGCCCAAGGCAGCAGATGCCAGCAATGCGCTTCACATCTTTAACGTCAAGTCGCGAGTCGGTAAAAAACTCGACAGCCGTTTTGATCGCCATTACCGGCCATCGTGGCTGATAGATGACAGCGCTTTAATCGCTGGGGCAAGCATCAACCATAAACAGTCACTGTATGCCTTTGGTATCAATAATCAGTCGCCTAGGTTGTTGTTGGACCAACCTGCGACCTATGCCGAACAAGGCCAAAATGGTGATATATGGTATACACCGGGTCAAAACAAGGGGCTGTGGGTGTTTTCACCAGCGTTCGAACCTAAAGACAGTTCAGACCAGAAAATCAAGCCAAGACAGGTGCTTGGCAAGGATTTGTTCAGAGTGGCTTATAATTGGGAATTGACGACCGATGGGATTTATTTTAAGCATGACTATAGTGAATTTTACCAAATTAATTATTTTAATATCAGCACTGGCGCAATTTCTGCCGTGGTTAAGCTGCCCACTGGCACCCTTGCGCGGACATCGTCGATGACGTTTATCCCAAGTCAAAACAAAATAGTTTTCACTCGAATGGAATTTCCAAAAGTGGATGTTAAACGCTTGCAGCATGTTTTATTGCAATGACTGCATTTTAACGTTCTTTAAGGCAGCACTGACACAACTCCCTATCACAATATATGTGGTTTTTGTGAATTGATATAAAATAGACGTTGAATTGATACTGAATAGACATCGAGTTCATGGACTCACCTTTGTATGGTTGTTTACTCTCATTGGGTTAATAACAACAACCAAGCCAAAGGAAAAATAATGTTCAATAACACTAAAAACAACAAATCCTCCTTGAGAAAGTCACTGTTTATGCTGGCCAGTACGCTGGCAATTGCCTCGCCCTACACCTTTAGTGGCGAACAAGTCAGGGTTAGTTGGGACAAAAATCCATCTACAGAGGCGGTTGTTGGCTTTAATGCCGATGAAGCTGATTATCTTTTGTTGGGTTCTACCACCAATGAGTCCCAGTGGCAGCAATACAGTACTTCGGTGCAAAGACAGTTTCGCAATAGCTCGTCACTGGTCAGTAATTTCATTCGGGTGAGTCAATTGACGCCGGATGCTGAATATTACTTTCGCTTGTGTTCCAACGCCAATGGCTGCACCGGCCAGTTGTATTACTTTAAAACAGCACCAGCATCACCACGTAACATGACAGTGGTTTCTGGCGGAGACTCCAGAAGCTCTTATAGTGGGCGATTGGAAGGTAATCGTTTGGTGGCTAAAATTCGCCCTGATTACATTACTTTTGGTGGTGATTACACCAACAATAATGGGGCCGGTGATATGGCTACCTGGCTTGACCATTGGCAGGCTACTTTCTCGGTTGATCAAATTGACGGCAAAACCTTTAACCGGGTATCTCCTATCATTCCAACGTTTGGCAACCATGAAGCGGGCAACGTTAATACTTTGTGTGAAGCTTTTGGTACAGATCCTGATGGCGACCAACAATGTACCAAGCAAGATAACTTTTATGCGATGAATATTGGCGGCAGTCAAACCCGTATTTATACCCTTAACACTGAGTACAAAAGCGATGCCACCTGGTGGACACTGCAAAAAGACTGGTTGTTAAATGATTTGGCCGGCAATGGTGCGCAAGCCCACTGGCGGGTGGGGCAATATCATCGCTCGATGATCCCCACGGGCGGCGGTAAAAGCTCGTATTCGGCCATTCGTGAGTGGTCACCGATGTTCAGAGATGGCAACATGAACCTGATTGTCGAATCCGATACCCACATAGTCAAATATACCCATCCTGTTTTACCCGATGGTTCAAGTTATATCAAAGCCAATTCGGGCACTGTTTATCTGGGTGAGGGTAGCTGGGGCGTGGGTACCCGCTCAACCGATACCCCCAAAGATTGGCTGGTCGACAATGCCAGTTTCAAGCAGTTTAAAGTGATTCAGTATAATGGTGCACAAATTCAGGTTCGCACCGTTAAATTCAGTGGAGAGTCTTCTACTGGTAGCGTGAGCCGCGCCCAAAGGGCCGCCGATCCACTGGCTTTGCCCAGTGGTTTGTTATTGTGGGACCCCGCAGGTA
>JABSOG010000050.1 GCA_013216025.1 Algicola sp.
CGGTGCAGCAGCTGGCGCGGCAGTTTCACCCGCTGCCCCCATGGTGCCAATCAATTGTTCAGCCAATACGGTGGCCCCTTCTTCTTGCAGTATTTCGGTGATCACGCCATCTTTAGGCGCGGCCACTTCTAAAACCACTTTGTCTGTTTCAATATCTACTAGAATTTGGTCGGTGCTTACCGCATCGCCTGCTTTTACGTGCCAAGTCGCTATCGTCGCGTCGGCAACGGATTCTGGAAGTACGGGAACTTTGATTTCGGTTGTCATTTTTGCCCTTTTCCCTTATTTGGATTTAATGGTTAAAGCGTCGTCAACGAGCGCTGCTTGTTCTTTGGCATGCACGGCAGCATAACCTACCGCAGGTGCTGCTGATGCCGGACGACCTACGTAATTTAAGTAGGCACCGGATGATTCATGGATCGGGTGTCTGAAATGATGTTGGCTTGAGAACCACGCGCCTTGGTTTTGCGGCTCTTCTTGACACCAGGCAAAATCCTTAACATGTTTGTAGTTTTCAAGACAATCATCAAGCTCCTCATGAGGGAACGGATACAGCTGCTCAACACGCACAAGAGCAACGTTTTCAATGCCACGTTTGCGCCTTTCTAAAAGCAGGTCGAAATAAACTTTGCCGCCACAAAAGACCACACGTTCAATCTTGGCGTTGTCCAAATCATCGATTTCATCAATCATGTTGTGGAATATGCCTTCACTCAGCTCTTCAAACGAAGAGACAGCCAAAGGATTACGTAACAACGATTTAGGTGTCATTACCACCAGCGGACGGCGTAAAGGCCTGATAGCCTGACGTCGTAACATGTTAAACACTTGCGCCGGTGTGGTCGGTGTACAGACCTGTATATTGTGGTTGGCACACAGTTGCAGATAACGCTCTAATCTTGCTGATGAATGCTCTGGCCCCTGACCTTCATAACCATGGGGCAGCAGCATAGTCAAACCACACAAGCGTTGCCATTTTTGCTCACCAGAGCTGATGAATTGATCGATAACCACTTGAGCACCATTGGCAAAATCGCCAAACTGCGCTTCCCAAATGCCCAATGTGCTGGCTTCGGTGGTGTTATAACCATATTCGAAAGCCAAAACCGCTTCTTCAGACAAAGCCGAATCGTAGATTTCAAATTTACCTTGTCCTTCGCTGATATGCTGCAAAGGGGTATAAGTTGAACCATCCACTTGATTGTGTAAAACCGCATGGCGATGGAAAAAGGTGCCTCGTCCGCTGTCTTGTCCGACAAAACGAATGTTGTCTCCGCGGTCGACCAAATCAGCATAAGCCAGCATTTCGGCCATGCCCCAATCAATCGCTTTGTCGCCTTGGGTCATTAATTTGCGATCGTCATAGGCTTTTTTAACCCGCGAGTTAAGCTCGTGGTTGTCAGGATAAGAACTGACGCTTTTTGCCAACGCTTTTAATCGTTCGACACTGACTGAGCCGTCATAGCCGACATCCCAATCGTGGCCAATATAAGGTTCCCAATCACCGGAGTGTTTGGTCACTTTTTGCCATTCGGGTGTCGCACACATGCCGTTGTCGAGCAAGTCTCGATACTTGGCGTCTATGCTGGTGATCTCGTTCTGGTCAAAAGTGCCTTCGGCGATCAATTGTTTGGCATAAAGCAGTTTGGTTACTGGGTGTTTTTTGATGGTTTGATACATCATCGGCTGAGTGGCACTGGGTTCATCGGCTTCATTATGGCCATGGCGGCGATAACAAACCAAATCGATGACCACATCACGTCTGAAGGTATTGCAATAATCAACCGCGATGCGAGAGATAAGCGCAACCGCTTCAGGGTCGTCACCATTGACATGAAATATCGGTGCCTGCACCATTTTGGCAATGTCAGTACAATATTCGGTTGAACGAATATCTTCTTGCCGAGAGGTGGTGAAACCAATTTGGTTGTTGATGACGATACGGATCATGCCACCCACCTTAAACGCATCCACCTGAGACAGGTTAAAGGTTTCTTGTACGACACCTTGTCCGGCAATCGCCGAGTCACCGTGAACCGATATGCCTAGTGCTTCGGAGCCGTCAGTACAACCACGGCGGTCTAAGCGGGCACGTAACGAACCCATAACCACAGGGTTGACGATTTCAAGGTGGGATGGGTTAAAGGCAAGTGCTACGTGAACGTTGCCGCCATCGGTAGCAAAATCAGACGAGAACCCTTGATGGTATTTCACGTCACCTGAACCAAAGTCTGGGTCGTGTTTACCGGCAAATTCGTCAAACAATTCAGCGGGGTTTTTGCCGAGAATATTGACCAACAGATTAAGTCGGCCTCGGTGCGCCATGCCCACCACGATTTCTTCGACTTTTTGCTCGCCCGAGCGATGGATGATTTCTCGCATCATCGAGATAAAGCTGTCTGCGCCTTCGAGTGAAAAGCGTTTGGCCCCCGGGAATTTGGTGCCGACATATTTCTCGATACCATCGGCCGCCGAAATACTGCGATAAATCCGCTGTTTTTCAGACTTGGAAAATGACGGGGTACTTTGCACTGATTCCAGTTGATGCTGGATCCAGCGCTTTTCCGTAGTCGAGGTAATGTGCATGTATTCTGCGCCGATTGAGCCACTATAGGTCTTTTTGAGCGCAGCAAACAATTCACCCAATGGCATCTTTTCTTTGCCAACCGCGAATGAACCGACATTGAACACGGTATTAAAATCTTCTTCAGACAAGCTGTGGTGAGCCAATGTTAAATCGCTAATTTGCTCTCTTTGCCACAGGCCCAACGGATCGAGGTTAGCATTTTGGTGACCACGGAAACGATAGGAGTTGATCAGCTGTAATACTTTGACTTGTTTGGTGCTTTGCTCATCAGAGACCCCTGGGCCGCCCGACAGGTAAACCACCTCTCGGTGTTTGTTTTTGGCCAGTTCGGTAAACTCTGCCCGTACATCTGAATGTTTGGTTTCAACAGCGTGACCATTTACAGCAGGTAAGTTGCCAAAGAGTTGCGCCCATTCGTCAGGGACGGACGAGGCATCGTCCAGGTATGATTCGTAGAGTCCTTCTACGTAAGCCATGCTTCCACCATCTAGGTGAGAAGACGCTATCCACTTCTTCATTACGCTTTCATGCATTGATTTATCGCCCTTATTCGTAGCGCAAATTACAAAACAAAACGTGACACATCTGCCTGTGAAGATTGCCGTCCTACGTGCCTGTCCGAGAATGGAAGCTCGACTGACGAAAATCCGGATTTGGCCATTTTCCGCGCTTTTATCAGTTGAATAGTGAAACTATTCGCCTAATAAAACCGCGAAAACTGACTCAAACCGGCTTTCCCTCAGCACGAGTTCTATTCTCGGACAAGCACTGGCAGATGAATAACAGGCGGACCGTCAGTGATCCGCCACATTTTTACTTTTTGTTACTGATTTTAACTTCGTGTATTAATACTTATAAATAACCATTTATAAGTGACCATCTATAAGTAACTACAGCGCCCTATTCAACAACATTGACTTGATATGGCCAATGGCTTTGGTTGGGTTAAGGTTTTTAGGACAAACGTTGACACAGTTCATGATGCCGTGACAGCGAAAGACACTGAAGGCATCATCTAGGTCATCCAAACGCTCATCGGTTGCGGTGTCACGGCTATCAACCAAGAAGCGATAGGCGTGTAACAAACCGGCAGGACCGATGAATTTATCTGGATTCCACCAAAACGATGGACAAGACGTAGAACAACAAGCACACAAGATACATTCGTACAAACCATCAAGCTTTTCACGTTCTTCAGGCGATTGCAGGTTTTCTCTTGCAGGCGGCTGAGCGTCGTTGATGAGATACGGACGAACTTTTTCGTACTGTTGATAGAACTGAGTCATATCAATGACAAGGTCACGTACCACCGGCAAACCCGGCAATGGACGAATGACAATTTTGCCTTTGCCCATTAAGTCTGACAGTGGCGTAATACAAGCCAAACCGTTCTTTTTGTTCATGTTGATGCCGTCAGAACCACACACACCTTCGCGGCATGAACGACGGAACGACAACGTGGTGTCTTGTTCTTTGAGCAAGATAAGTGCGTCAAGCACCATCATGTCCTGACCTTCTTCCATTTCCAGCTCAAAGTCCTGCATTCTGGGCTTGAGGTCCACATCAGGATTGTATCGATAAATTGAAAAATTTACTTTCATTACATTAGCTCCTTAGTACGTTCTTGCTATGGGCGGGAACGCCTCGCGGAATTTAGGGGCCATGTTCACGTTACGTTTGCTCATGGATTCTGTCGTTGGATTGTATATAGAGTGACACAACCAGTCTTTGTCATCACGGTCCGGGAAGTCGAAGCGGCTGTGCGCGCCACGGCTTTCGGTTCTAAAGTTGGCGGCAACTGCGGTGGCATAAGCCGTTTCCATCAGGTTGTCCAGTTCAAGACACTCAATACGCTGGGTATTGAAGTCGCTGCTCTTGTCATCCAAACGGGCATGTTTCAAACGCTCACGGATTTCTTTAAGTTCAGCCAGCCCCTGTGCCATGGCCTCACCTTCGCGGAATACGCCAAAGTTAAGCTGCATACAGTTTTGCAGATCTTTACGTATTTGTGCCGGATCTTCGCCCTGTCCTGGTGTACTGTTTTCCCAGCGTTTGGTTCGTACCAGTGACACTTCGATTTCTTCGTCTGTCGCTTCTTTTAAATCACTGTCATCTAATGTTTTGCCAAGATGCAAACCAACAGCACGACCAAATACAACCAAATCAAGCAGTGAGTTACCGCCAAGGCGGTTAGCACCATGAACAGATACACAAGCGATTTCGCCACAGGCAAACAAACCCGCGATCACGGTATGGTTGCCGTCGGTGTCAACATTAAGCGCCTGACCATCAACATTGGTTGGCACACCACCCATCATATAGTGACAAGTTGGAATAACTGGAATCGGCTCTTTTGATGTATCAACATGCGCAAAAGTTTTGGCCAATTCACCAACACCCGGCAATTGCTTGTCGAGAACATCTTTGCCGAGGTGATCGAGTTTCAGTTTAAGGTGTACGCCCCATGGACCATCTGTACAACCACGACCTTCACGAATTTCAGTCATCATTGAACGGGCAACCACGTCACGCGAAGCCAAGTCTTTGGCGTTTGGTGCATAACGTTCCATGAAACGTTCGTTATCTTTATTGAGCAGATAACCCCCCTCTCCACGACAACCTTCAGTGACTAACACACCCGCTCCGGCTATTCCAGTTGGGTGGAACTGCCACATTTCCATATCCTGCATCACCACACCGGCGCGCAGGGCCATGCCGACACCGTCACCGGTATTGATAAAGGCATTGGTGGTTGAAGCATAAATACGACCGGCACCGCCAGTGGCCAATACCACGGCTTTAGATTTGAAATAAGAGATTTCGCCAGTTTCGATGTCGATAGCCGTACAACCGACCACCGCGCCATCTGAATTTTTAACCAAGTCCAGTGCATACCACTCACTGAAAACCTCAGTTTTGTTTTTAACATTTTGCTGATACAGCAAATGCAGTAAAGCATGACCAGTTCTGTCGGCTGCTGCCGCAGTACGGGCTGCCTGACCACCTTTGCCGAAGTTTTTAGATTGTCCGCCAAATGGACGTTGGTAGATTTTACCGTTGTCAAAACGAGAGAATGGCAAACCCATTTTTTCGAGTTCTATAACGGATTCAGGACCACTTTTACACATATATTCGATGGCATCCTGGTCACCGATAAAATCAGACCCTTTAACCGTGTCATACATATGTTCTTGCCAGTTGTCTTCGTGGGCATTACCCAAAGCAACAGTGATGCCGCCCTGTGCAGATACCGTATGAGAACGGGTTGGAAAAACTTTTGACAACAACGCACAGGACTTACCTGATTCTGTTATTTGCAAAGCAGCGCGCATACCTGCACCACCTGCACCGATAACTACGGCATCAAATTCGCGAACCGATACAGTCACTTAAGCACCCCACAAAACAAATAAACCCGCTGCCACATAGACAAACGAAAGAACACTAACGAAAAAGGCCAATACCGCACGGGCTCTGGCGTTTTTAATATAATCAGTGGCAACCTGCCACATGCCGATACGGGCGTGAATAGAAACACAACACAACGCCAGCAAGGTGAATATTTTCATAGGCAAGCCAGAAAAGGCACCTTTCCAAATTTCATAAGTCATATCGGGGGTTGTTAAGATAAAACCTACGATGCAAAGCGAATACGCCGCTAAGATAAGGCCGGTGGCGCGCAGGGAGATAAAATCCTGGATACCATTACGTTTGATTGCTGCCGGATTTACATCCATAACCATGCTCCTGCTGCGCCGCTGAGAATAATCCAAAGAACCAGAATGAAGTTGGCACTGTTGTTACCCGATTCAATCTCTTCGCCATAACCTAGGTCCATAAACATGTGGCGAATGCCGCCGAGCAGATGATAGGTCAATACAACCAAAGTACCCCAAGCGATGAACTTGGCAATAAATGTGGTCATGAGTTCTTTGATAAAGTCGAATCCCGCTTGTGAGCTTAAAGATTCTGACCATGCCCATACGGCAAAGGCCATAGCAAATAACATTGCTACGCCGGTGACACGATGGAGGATAGAAGCTTTGGCTGACGCAGGGAAATCGAACTGGGTGAGATCGAGATTGACTGGTCTTTGTTTTTTCACGATGTTAGATGCCTGTTTGTTGCCGTGAAGGCAAAGGTTGATGTTATGCGGAGCGTCAATTTTTATCGACAGTTCCTATACATTAGCTCAGTTTAGACTAAAGTAATACTCTGTTCAGTCTTTAAACCGCCAATATTATATATATCCGCCGGTTAATTTACAATTTTTGTTTGATTCCAGTAACTTGCGGTTATTTTTTAGCCACTTAACCTTTTAAACTTGAAAAAATTCACTCTTATTCGCAATTAAATTGACTTTTATAGTCGATTTAGCTGTAAAATAGCGCCGCTTGCATAGATTGAACAATTTTATGGGCATATTTATGCTTAAACTATGCATACGTCTATTTATGAGAAAACAATTAGGAGCACATTGATGGCAGCAAAAAAGGCCACCGTACATATAGATGGTATGGAACCATTTGAACTTCCAATCTTCGAAGGCACAAATGGTACTGATGTAATTGATGTTCGCGCTTTGGGCAAACAATGTTACTTCACTTATGACCCGGGGTTTCTTGCCACCGCTTCATGTGACTCAAAGATCATTTTTATCGATGGCGGCAAAGGCATTTTATTGCATCGCGGCTATCCTATCGACCAACTGGCGATAAAATCCAACTATTTGGAATTGTGTTATTTGTTGCTTGAGGGCGAGTTACCCAGCAAAGAAGCCGCCGAAGCATTTGATTCAGTGATCACCCGTCACACCATGATTTATCAAAAGGTCCATCGGTTCTTTGAAGCTTTTCAACATGATGCCCATCCAATGGCGATGTTGTGCGGCACCGTAGGCGCGATGAGTTCGTTCTATCATCAAGACTTGGATATTTCAGACCCGGCACAACGCAAACGCAGTGCTTACCGCTTGATTGCTAAATTGCCAACTTTGTCGGCAATGGCATATAAATACAGTATTGGCCAACCTTTTGTTTATCCAAAAAACGAATTGTCATACGCAGAAAACTTCCTGCACATGATGTTCTCAGTTCCGGCTGAAGAATACATCGTCAGCCCAATCGTCGCCAAAGCCATGGACCGCATCTTTATGTTGCACGCCGATCATGAGCAAAACGCTTCAACTTCAACGGTTCGTATCGCCGGTTCATCTGGTGCTAACCCCTATGCTTGTATCGCTGCGGGTATCGCGTCATTGTGGGGACCTGCTCATGGCGGTGCCAACGAAGCGTGCCTTGAAATGTTGCAAGAGATTGGTACAGCTGACCGCGTAGACGAATTTGTCGCTAAAGCTAAAGACAAAAGTGACCCATTCCGCTTGATGGGCTTTGGTCACCGAGTTTACAAAAACCACGATCCACGCGCGACAGTGATGCGTCAAACCTGTCACGAAGTGTTGTCAGAGCTGAACATCAAAGATCCTTTGCTGGATGTTGCGATGGCACTTGAAAAGGTTGCTCTAGAAGACCCGTATTTTATCGAGAAAAAGCTCTACCCCAACGTAGATTTTTATTCCGGTATCATCTTAAAAGCCATCGGCATTCCACTGAACATGTTCACCGTGGTCTTCGCCATGTCTAGAACGGTTGGTTGGATTGCCCACTGGGATGAAATGCTGTCTCAGGAAGGTCACAAAATCAGTCGTCCTCGCCAGTTGTATACCGGTGAGTCGCATCGAGATTTTGTGCCGCAGGATGAGCGATAGGTTCGATTTATCGTTTTGAAAAAACCGCCGATTGGAGGTTTTTTTGTTTGTGGGGGAGTGATAGAAATACCATCAGCCGGGGTCAGTGCTAATTAAGGTTAGTGGACAGCTTGCCTGTCCCTGAGCTTAATTTGCTTTGACCCCCTTGCGGAGCCTCCGTTCCTCCAGCCCCACAACGAAGAGATCTCAAATTCAACACCCAGCCTTGTTCAAAGCTGGAGAAATTGGGGTGAGGCTCCGTTAGTGGCTGGAGGAACGGAGGCTAGCAAGGGGGTCAAAGCACTTGAATTTTTTGCAAAGCGAAGCTTGCAAAAATTTCAAGAGCACTGACCCCAGCTGTAGATGGCTGGTAGATTACATGTTGACCGAACGCAACATCTCCGATGTATTCCTCGTCAACAGTTTCATTGTAGAAAGCAATCCAATAGACGCCACAAACACCCCACCTATCACCGGACCCATCCACCAGATATCCCAGTGAATAGCCATATCCATACTGAACATCTGGGTTTGCAATACCGCCAGTAATATCTCGGTAGCTATGGTTGCCATAACCCCCGCTATCACCCCTATCATCAAAAACTCCAGCATCACTGCGTTTTTGATCAAGCTGCCTTTTGCCCCCAGGGTTCTTAAGATCACAATCTCTTGCTGTCTTTCTTCTATTGATGCCTGCACTTGCGCCGTTAACACCAATACGCCGGCGATAACCACAATCAACAACACAAACTCGATGGCGATGGACACCTGATCGATGGTTGATTGAATCTGGCCGATTATTGCCCCTACCTCAATCACCATAATGGTCGGGTAATCCCGCAAGAATTTATTAAGCGGCTGTTTTTGTTTATCACTGACATGGAATGAAGTGATATAAGTTGCCGGGAAGTCCGCCAATACATCGTCACTGAAGATCATGAAAAAGTTGGGCTGCATGGTATTCCAGTCCACAGTACGCAAACTGGTGACTTTGGCTTTGTACTCTTGTGCACCAATCAAAAACGTCAATTCACTGCCCAGTTTTATCTTCATTCGTTCAGCGACTTTCGCTTCAACAGAAACCTCACCCAATGAATCGGGTTTTAACCACTGGCCCTCAATAATTTCATTACCCAAAGGCAAATCACTTCGCCAAGTCATATTGAGTTCACGCCCAATACCCTGACGACCACCGGCATCGCTTTTGTCTTCTTTTTCTTTGCTGACAAATTGAATTAAACGCTCTTCATCAACATTCACCAAACGACCTCTAACAATAGGAAACAACCCTTCGGTGTGAATATTTTGCTGCTTAAGCAATTGATTAACCTCAGTCAATTCTGCCTTGGTGACATTGGCCAAAAAGTGATTTGGCGCACCTTTGGGTAGCTGATTCTGCCATTCACCAATAATGTCATTCTTTAGTATCGACAATGACAATAACAAATGAATGGCAATGGTGAAGGTGATCAGCTGCACGCTGTTGGCCCTGACCCGCCGTTTAATCGACGCCATCGCCAAATGAAACGGATTGGATGGACGCACGCCAATCGCACGACCAGCATTAACAAACAAACGGCTAAGCAGCAGCAAAATAACAATCATAGTCGCGCCGACAGCAAACAAAATGGCACTGATTTTAAGCGATTGGCTATAACCCCACATCAGAAGAAAAACGGTCAAGCCCGAAGCAATCAGGTAACCCCAATTATTTTTGACCTTGTCGCCTTCGTTGCGGCGCAATACCCTTAGTGGCGGGATGTTAAATAGTTGCAACAACGGATACAGCGAAAACATCATCGAGCAAGAGACGCCCGTAACAATCGCCATCACAAACGGCTTGGCACCAAGCTCAGGCAAAGGTTTAGGCAAAAATTCTTTAATCATTTCAAACACCACACTTTGTATGGCGTAACCAATAATCAAACCGGCGACCACACTCATCAAGGTTAAGAAAATCAAGTGGGTGACATAGATTTGGCGCACCTGTTTTGAGCTAGCCCCTAGGGTTTTGAAAATAGCCACCGGATCATAATGGCGCTGACAATAACGCTGCGCAGCAACGGCAATAGCCACAGCAGCCAAAATGACGCCCAACAATCCTGCCAATAATAAGAATGATTCGGCCCGTTCTAGTGCGCTGGTCACTGGCGATTGACGGTCTTTAACGCCATACCAGCGCTGGTTGTCGAGTAGTTGCGGCTCAACCCAATCAGTTAACGCTTTAACTTTTTCTTCTTCACCTGCAAACAAATAGCGATAGGTAATACGACTGCCCGGCTGAATGACTTCAGTCATCGGCACATCGGCATAGTTCATCATCACCCGCGGATTTTGATTAAACGGATTGAAACCGCTGTCAGGTTCTTCAATCAGTACTCCAGAGACTTTAAATTTGGCCGCACCAACCTCAAGTTCATTGCCAACAGCGATATCTAAAACATCTATCACTCGTCTTGATACCCAAACTTCACCCCTTGGTGGTGCGCCTTTGAGCCGAGTTTGCTTGCCAAAAGACGTATCGCTGAGCACCAATTGGCCGCGTAGCGGATTAGATTCAGTAACCGCTTTAACACCCGCCAATTGCAGCTCATCGTTATAAAACACCATAGAGCTGAAAGTGATTTGTCGAGCCTGCTTCAATCCATCCAGTGGGGCATCGGCAAAATAGTCATCCGCTAACGCATTGGCACTTTGCAGCACTCGGTCGGCTGCGATAAAGCTGGCGCTTTTTTGTAAAATCGAGTCTTGAATACGGCTTGAAACTGACGACAGAGAAAACACCGACAACACCGCCAACGTAATGGCAATGGCGATTATCGTCAATTCACCCCGTCCGAGCTCTCGCTTGAATAGTCTCAGGGCTAATTTAAACCACATTGCTTTGTTTTCCTTGTTCAGCTTCGGTCAGTTCACCGTCACACATTCGCAGAATGCGCTGGCAACGTCCGGCCAATTTGTCATCATGGGTAACCAATACCAGTGTTGTACCGTATTGTTCATTCAACTCAAACAACAAATCTTCAATCATATGACCGTTTTTGCCATCAAGGTTGGCTGAGGGTTCGTCAGCAAATAGAATTTTGGGTTTGGTGATAAACGCACGCGCAATAGCAACACGTTGTTGCTCACCACCAGAGAGTTGATTGGGAAAATGTGCAGTCCGGTCGCCTAGCCCTACCCGCTCAAGCAGTTCTTCGGCCATTTGTTTGGCATTGTCTTTGCCTGCCAATTCTGCAGGTAACATCACATTTTCAAGGGCGGTTAAACTTTGCACCAGCATAAAGGCCTGAAAGATAAAACCCACACTTTTGCCGCGCAATTGAGCCCGCTGTTCTTCGTTGAATTGGTGAATGGGTTCGCCATCGAGATAGATTTCGCCTTTGGATGGACTGTCCAATCCAGCCAGCAAACTCAGTAGTGTTGACTTGCCTGAACCGGACGCACCAACGATGGCAATTGACTCGCCAGACTTGACAGCGAAGCCAATGTCGCGAAGGATATGCAGATCGTTGTCATTAACAGCTACATGTTTCGAAAGGTTTTTTACTTGTATGATATTCAAATTTGATATTTCAGCCATTTTTAAAGGGTTCTATTTTCGTTGCCTAATCATTACGTTGGGACTGTTGGGGCACATTCCAAGCAGTTTTGCCGATACCCGTATATTAATCCTCGGCGACAGTTTAAGTGCAAGCTATTCAATGCAACAAAAAGACGGCTGGGTTTCGTTACTTCAGCAGCTATATGACCAGCGTAAAGAGGGGATAATATTGATTAACGCCAGCATCAGCGGCGAGACTACAGCAGGCGGTTTAGCTAGGCTTGATAAGATTTTGGACACTCAAAAACCCGATGTGGTTTTGATAGAACTGGGCGGTAATGACGGTCTTCGCGGCTTCCCACCTAAAAAAGCCAAACAGAATTTGTTACAAATTATCGAAAAAGCCAAAGCAAAAGATATCCTACCCGCACTAATGCAAATTAGAATACCGCCCAACTTCGGCAAACGTTACACCCAAATGTTCGAGGGCATCTACCCTAAGCTGGCAGAACAAACCAACGTTGCACTGGTGCCATTTTTTATGGAAATTGTTGTGGCTAAGTCTGGGATGATACTGGCCGATGGCATTCACCCGAACAAAAAAGCGATGCCAATTATTCGAGATTTTATGGATAAAGAGATTTTGAAGTTGGTTGGTAGATAAAAATAAATCTGCTGCGCATCTTTATGTGGCCACTGCGTGGCGGTTTTTTTTGATATACGGTTTAACCATGCCTTGTTTGACTTCTTCGGTTGCAAGCAAGACTCCTCGGACAAATTCATGTGGCAAATCGGGGTTATCAGCGACCGCTTTTCCTATTTTATGCTCTATCTGATTATCTTCACCTTTCATAATTCCACCTTCATATTGATACATAGATAAGTTACAAACTCCATCCTACCACACACTGATATATTATAGCGTACGCTTTGCACGCGGATTCCATTTGAGCAAGAATTTGAAAGAAAGCCCACTTTTACCGTGTTACTGTTCACCTACAGTCAAGTTTAAGGACACGTTATGACCAGCAAGAAATGGCAAACCCTGTTGCAGACAATAGTCCTTGCAACAGTCACCACGCTAACCCCAACTAGTGTTAGCGCCGAAGATGCAATCAACATTCAACAACTGTCAGCTAAGGCACCAGCACAAACCAGCCAATTAACCGGGTTGATAGGCAACTGGAAAATCGATGATCATTTTCTTGATAAAGACGGCAAATGGCAGCCTGCCGGTGGTGCCCAATGGAAGTTTTATTGGATACTCGGTGGCACAGCCATTCAAGATGATTGGATATCGCCTGCCCTAGATAAACCAGCGCCTAAAGCAGGCAGACAGTTCGGCACCAATATCCGGATTTATAACCCCAAGCTCAAGCGCTGGGAAATGGCTTGGGCTTCTAATACGGGTGGTAAAATTGACACCTTCAACGCAGTAGCCGAGGGCGAAAGTGTGGTGATGAGCGGCTTTTTTAACGGCGCGGATTCGCGTATTACGTTTTATGATATCAAGCCACAATCCTTTGCCTGGAAGTTAGAGCAACAAGACAAGGAATCGGGCAAGTTCAAAGAGATTTATCGTATCAAGGGTGAGCGGATTAAATCATAGGAGTGAGCTCCAGCTCACGATTTTCTTGGCGTGCACAGCATATTCAGGTACCAACGACAGGTTTATCGCGAGCTGGAGCTCGCTCCTACCATCGGCTCACGTTCGTTCAATTTTCTTAACGTCTTCCCACAAACCATCCATTTGTTCGAGAGTACTGTCTTCAAGGGTTCTACCCGCTTCTTTGGTCTTGATTTCGACTTGCTTAAAACGCCGTTCGAACTTGCGGTTGGCCGCACGCAATATCGATTCGGGGTCGTGTTTGAGGTAACGGGTGACATTAGTCAATGCAAAAAACAGGTCGCCCAACTCTTCACCAAGGGCCTCTTTATCTATCTTATCAGCAGCAAGTTCTTCTTCTACTTCATCTATTTCTTCTCTGACTTTAAGCAACGCGCCCGCCACATCAGGCCATTCAAAGCCGACTGTCGCACAGCGTTTTTGTAACTTGTTGGCACGAGTCAGAGCCGGAAGATTATGCGGTATGTTTTCAAGTAAACTGACTTGTTGCTGGGCTTTATGTTCGCGCTCTTTGGTTTTTTCGCGCTCCCAGTTGGCACTGACTTGCTCATCGGTTTCAAAGGTTTTGTCTGAAAAGATATGCGGGTGACGGCGGGTCAGTTTTTCACAAATCCCGGCGACAATGTCATCAAAATCAAAGCGTTTTTCTTCCTTGCCCAGCTGGGCATAAAACACCACCTGAAACAGTAAATCACCCAATTCACCTTTAAGTTCGTCATAGTCTTGCGTTTCTATGGCATCAGCCACTTCGTAGGCTTCTTCGAGGGTGTGGGGCACGATGGTTTTGAATGTTTGTTTCAGATCCCACGGACAACCGTTTTCGGGGTCCCGCAGCTTGGCCATAATGGCCAGTAATTCTTCCATACTGTTTTGATTCATTTGTGACCCTTGTCTTTGTTACTTTAAAATCAAAGTCAAAAGCCTTCAACACGGAGTCACGGAGTAAAGAAAGAGAAAGATTAAAAGCCTGAAAAGATCAAATCATGGAAAATAAAAATGCATTTCAGGCGACTTAACCGCTGTGTTCGATTTGTTATTCTTTTGCTGTTTATTTGCTGTTTATTTGCTTTTAAGCTTTTGCTTTTCCTCTTTCTTTCTCCGTGGCTCCGTGCCTCCGTGTTGAGTGCTTTTAATCTTTTAGTTACTAAGCCGCTTAGCCTCAATTACGCTCTCAACCTGTGCGAGTTTGGTCAAGATATTGGTTAAGTCGTCCATGTTGAAAATCTCGATATCCAAGTCAATCAAGGTCAATCCGCGTTTGTTGTCTTGATGGCTTTTCATATTGAGCACGGTGATCTTGGCATTGGCCAGTACCGATGTAACATTTTTCATCAGGTTGTTGTCGCTACCTATCACTCGAACACCCAGTGAATAACCGCCAATGTAGTTTTCTTCCCACTCGGTTTCAATCACTCTGGCTGGGGCTTCTTCTTTTAAGTGTTTGAATTGCTCACAATCTTCGCGGTGAATAGCAATACCACGTCCCTTGGTGATGTAACCGTAAATCAGGTCGCCCACCACCGGTTGACAACATTTGGCCATGTGTGACATCAAGTTTCCCACGCCTTGAATCAATACCTGCCCAGTCTTGTTGGCCTCTTTCCTTTGTGAAGAAGGTGCCCGTTGTTTCAGACGAGGATCTATTTGAGGCTCTTCTTCTTTTTTAAATAACCCCTGAACAAAGTTAACTACCTGATTAATCCGCACATCGCCACCGCCAATGGCGGACAGCAAATCTTCCATGTTATGCACGTTAAAACGTTCTATCGCAGGCTCAGCATCTTTAAGGGTTAAATTAAGTTTGGCCAGTTCGGCTTCGAGTGATTCTTTACCACTTTGGCCGTGTTTTTCTTTGTCTAGTTGCTTAAACCAATGATGCACTTTGGCTCTGGCTCGGGGAGATTTAACAAATCCCAGGTTAGGATTAAGCCAATCACGGCTTGGGTTGGGCTGCTTAGAAGTCAGTATTTCGACCTTGTCGCCGGTTTTTAGCTCATACGTAAACGGCACAATACGGCCAAATACCTTGGCACCGATACAACGATGGCCTACCATCGAATGAATGTAATAGGCAAAATCTAGCGGCGTAGAACCCACTGGCAAGTCAAAAATATCGCCCTTAGGCGTGAAAACATAAACCCGGTCTTCAATCACCTGATGCTTAAGCTCTTCTGTGATGTCGACGTTATCGGCCACCTCTTCTTGCCATTGCAACAGTTTTCGCAGCCAATCCATTTTTTCGTCATAGCCACTAGAACGGCTGGGCAAAGCACCGGCTTTGTATTTCCAATGCGCTGCCACGCCAAGCTCGGCGTCTTGATGCATTTGTGCGGTTCTAATTTGTACTTCGATGGTTTTGTTCTCAGGCCCAAAGATCACCGTATGAATCGACTGGTAACCATTTCGTTTTGGGGTGGCAATATAATCTGAAAACTCACTGGATAAATGCTGCCAGTTGGTGTGAATAACCCCCAACGCACCATAACAATCCTGGATTTTGTTGGCGATAATCCTGACCGCGCGAATGTCATACAATTGGTCAAATTGGTAGTGTTTTTTGTCCATCTTTTTATAGATGCTGTAAATATGTTTAGGTCTACCGTCTACCTCGGCCTCAATTTCAAGTTCGGCGAGTTTGGCCTGAGCATCGCTGACAAAATCAACCATGTACTGTTCGCGTTCGAGGCGTTTGTTGTCCAGCATCCCGGCAATGGCTTTGTAGTCTTTAGGGTGCAGGTAGCGAAATGACAGGTCTTCCATTTCCCACTTCAGTTGGCCTATGCCCAGTCGGTTGGCCAGCGGTGCAAACACACTGGCGGTTTCTTTGGCTGCCAATACTTTTTCTTCTTCAGCGGCATTTTTCACCAATCGCAAGTTACATATGCGCTCGGCCAGCTTAATAACGATAGAACGTACATCTTCAACCATCGCCATCAACATGCGCCTGATATTGTCGACGTGCAATTCAGAGCGGTTGGTGCTGCCGCTTTGAATGTCGGTGATGGCATCCATTTTATCCACGCCGGTCAACAAGACGAAAATGTCTTTGCCAAAGCGCTTTTCAAGCAATTCGTCTTTGACCAGCTTTTCGATGAAGATGGGAAAAATAAGGGCAGTAATTAGTGAGTCTGGATCCATACTGAGTTCGGCGAGTATTTCGACCATTTCGCAGCCTTTTTCAACCAACTGGGGCACATCTTTGGCCGTTTCAAGACACCACTGCAACACCGGTCTTATTTGCTCACGTTCATCTTCAGACAGTTGAATAACGTCAAACCACTGCTCGGGATCAAATGACTTATGGTCTTGGCCCGCAAGCTGAGTATGAGACTGTCGAATGGCAACCATGTTTTATCCTTTTTGTTCGAACAACGCCATCACTTCGACATGCCGGGTTTGCGCAAACATGTCCATTAAGGCGATTTTTGTCAATTGATAACCTGAGTTTAGCAGTACTAAACTATCCTGAGCTAATGTCAATGGTTCACACGAAACATACAAGATTTTCTGCGCTTTTAAGCCGGCTACCGGCTTCATTATCTGCTGCGCCCCAGCCCTTGCTGGGTCAAGCAATACTTTGGTGAAAGGCTGTTGTAACCATTGTTGTTTGTGCTTATTTTGCTGGGGGTTTTGTTGTTCTTCAGACAAGTCAGCCTGAAAGAATTCACAGTTCTTGAGGTTATTTTTTAGCGCATTATCAGTGGCCCGTTCGACCATAGCCCTAACGCCTTCAACCCCCACAACCTTGTCGCAAACACTGGCCAGCGGTACGCTGAAATTACCAATGCCGCAAAATAAATCTAGCAAGACATCGCTTGCTGACAGGTCCAGCCATTGGTGGGCCTGCGCTATCATTTGGCGGTTGATATCACCGTTCACTTGAATAAAATCACCGATAGCGAAGCTCAGTTCACTATTATATTGCGTCAATCGATAATGTAACTCGGGTAAAGATTGATCATCGAGCGCTTCGAGCTGGCCTTTTTCGGCTTCACTGATCATAAACCATTGGTTTTCTTGGCCTAGTTTGAGTAATTTTTGTTTGTCTGCCTTAGGCATGGCTCGGGTGTGGCGAACCACGACCACATTGGCATTATCTGCCTCAATCACTTCAAGGTGAGTAATATCGCGGCCAACTTTAAGAGTCGGCAGTATTTGTGTAAAGGCACGGAACAGGTTTTTAAAAGCGTCAACCAAAACAGGACATTCTTTTATAGGTGTCAGAAACTTGCTGTTTTGCTGCCTAAATCCAACAGTAAAGGTTTTAGTTTTAGTGTCGTACCATACGCCAACACGGGCCACCCGGCGATACTGCCAACCGATACCAGTCAAACTGTCTTGCCATGGAAGCGAATCGATATTCGCAAAACGTTTAAACAGGCTAGCGATCGCTTGTTGCTTTAATTGCAATTGATAATCAGAGTTCGCATATTGTAATTGGCAACCACCACATAAGTTAAAGTGCGGGCATGGGGGATTAATTCGCCGAGGGCTGGGGTCGAGAATTTTAGTGCTACGAGCTTTGGCCATTTTGGCTTTGTCTTGTATCAACTGGGCTTTTACCCGCTCACCGGGCAGTGCACCTTCAACAAAACAAATCTTGTTGTTGATATATCCGATGCCTTGACCATCGTGGTTGAATTGTTCAACGTTTATCTCAATGGATGCCGGACTTTTGGCAGGTGATTTCTTTGCTTTATAAAATTGTGCCATTGCTCTCTTATTGTCAGACGGGTCGAGACTAAAATATGCTGTGATCATAAGTCAATTGTCCTTAAAGCCAAGCTATTTTTGTCGTCAATTTTAAAAATACAGGTTAATATGGTTATCATCGTCGAAAAGTCGGCCAATTCTCCGAGAAGAAAAACGCACATGAAAAAAAGGGATCTCAAAGAGTGGATCATGGTTTTGACCATAGTGCCCACCATGTTAACTGGCTTGACCCTCGCCGCCTATTTTACCGTTAACCGCTTTGCCGAAATCAATACACTGTTACAGCAACAAGCCACCAACATCACCGAAACTCTGGCCATCGCCAGCGAAACCGCCTTATTCGAGCGAAACAAACGCAAACTCAAACGGTTGATTTATTCTAGCCACCGTAAAAACTCGGCACTGATCAACAATATCGCCATTTATGACGCCGCTCAACAGTTGGTATTGTTCAGTGGCAACCAGCGCGATCTTGCCCGCTTGTCGATACTCGACGCGCGGCCCTTACCCACCCACACCGAGATGCTTCAAGACCAAGATTATTTGGTGTTCTACTCTCCTATTTATACCGAACTCAATACCTCCGAGATCACCGAACAAGTCAACGATACCCTGATTGGTTACATCGCGGTGCAAATCAATCAGAATGAGGCCTTAGTAGGCCAAAAAACGGCACTCATCGTCAGTTTTTGTGTGATTGTACTGGGTCTAATGATCAGCCTGTTTTTCTCGGCAAAACTGGTCAAGCGGGTCATCCGGCCTATTCGCACCATGGTCACGGCGATTAATGCCATTGGCGCAGGCACCGGCAATGTTTATATAGAAGAAGACCTTACCGGTGAACTCGACTTGTTGAAAAACGGCATCAACACGGTCGCCAAGTCGATCAATGCCATTCACCTCGAAATGCAAATAAACGTCGAGCAAACCACCAGTGACTTGCGTGAAACCATGGAACAAATTGAGATCCAAAACGTTGAACTCAATCTGGCCAAACGTAAGGCCCTTGAGGCAAACCGAGTCAAATCTGAATTTTTAGCCAATATGAGTCATGAGCTTCGTACCCCACTCAACGGCGTGATTGGTTTTACCCGGCAACTGTTTAAAACCCCGTTGAAGGACAATCAGCGAGATTATCTTGAAACTATCTCTAATTCGGCCAACTCTTTGTTGATCATTATTGATGACATTCTCGACTTTTCGAAGCTCGACGCCGGACGCATGGTATTTGAAAATATTCCCTTCCCGCTGCGCGATACCATTAACGAGGTTGCCACCCTGCTGGCACCTGGCGCTGTTGATAAAGAACTGGAGTTCTCATTGCGGCTATCACCCGATGTGCCAGATGACTTGATTGCTGACCCAACCCGAATAAAACAGGTGCTAGTCAATTTAATTGGCAATGCCATTAAGTTCACAGAAAAAGGCAGTGTGACGGTTGACCTAGTCATTGACGAGCGCAGTTTCGAGAAAGTACGATTAAAAGCGGTAGTAATCGATACCGGTATAGGCATTCAGCAAAAACAGCAAGAAAGCCTTTTTGCCGCCTTTGGTCAGGCCGACAGCAGCATTACCCGCCGTTATGGCGGTACCGGGCTAGGACTTATTATTTCTCAGAAAATTGCGCTAGAAATGCACGGCGATATCACAATGAAAAGTGAAGTGAACCGGGGTTCTACTTTTGAATTCACTTTTTGTTGTACGTTACACACCAAACCGCTGTCATCTGCCCTGCCCATTCAGTCTTTGGCAAAACGTTCGCTACTGTATTTTGAGCAAGACCCCCATACCCGTATCGCAACCACCGAATTATTGGAGTCTTGGGGCATTACAGTGACTTCACTGGGAGACAAAAATGCGTTGTTGCAACTGAATAAAAACACCACAAGATTTGACATGGCACTGCTCAGTCAAAAGCTATCCCCTAATGTGCTCGATGAAATCAAACCTTTGATTGATAAAATACGACCCGTCAGCGACCAACTGTACTTATTGACCGATGCGCTATCCCAACAGATGAGAGACATTCTGCTTGGCAGTGGTATTGAGGCCTGTTTAAGCAAACCGGTGAATCACCGCAAGCTAGCCATTGCGCTGTCGAAAACCGAGCAAAGCAGCCAACAACAAAATCAAATCAACGCGTCAGCCGTAGAGAAGTCACCGCTTAGGGTGTTGGCTGTAGATGACAATGAAGCCAATTTGAAATTGATCACCACTTTGTTACTAGAATTGGTGGACACAGTAGAAGTCACCAAAAATGGCGCAGAGGCACTGGCACTGTGTTCCATCAAACGTTTTGACATGATTTTCATGGACATTCAAATGCCGATCATGGACGGCATCACGGCCTGCCAACAAATCAAGGGCTCGTCGTTAAATAAAAATACGCCGATTATTGCGGTCACCGCCCATGCCTTGTCAGGCGAAAAAGAACGTTTGCTTGAAGTCGGTTTCGATGGCTACCTGACCAAACCCATCGACGAACAGGTGCTGAGTCAATCGATTATCGAATACACCCGATTAGAGCAAGCTGGCGCACCAAAGCAATTACCAGCACTTCAAGTTCAAACAGAACAAGCTGAACAAAAAATAGAAGAACCGGTTAAAACCAACGAAGAAGATCAAAGCCTGCCAGAAACCAAGCGAATAGACTGGGCTTTAGCCAGACAAAGGGCTGGGGGCAAAACGGATTTAGCGATAGATATGCTCAACATGCTGCTCGACAGTATTCCGGCTGCAAGAGATTCTATTTCTCAAGCGACAGATAAAGAAGACCCTGAGGCGATCCTCAAACACGTTCACAAGTTACACGGTGCCTGTTGTTATACCGGGGTGCCAAGATTGAAGAGTCTGGCCGAAACGATTGAGACTCATGTGAAGAAAACGGGTGATGCAGATGATGTTATGCCGGAGTTATTTGAGTTAATTGATGAGATGGATAACTTGCTGGAGGATTGTGCTGATTGGCGTGCTGGGCAGCGGGTGTAGTGATGTTGGGTGATGGTTGGTGGTGGCCTCGATAGGGGCTGGAGGAACGGAGGCGCCGCAAGGGGGGCAAACCAAAACAAGAGCAG
>JABSOG010000509.1 GCA_013216025.1 Algicola sp.
ATCCGCAAAGGTTGACAGAGTTTCGCACCCTTTTTTACCGCGCATTGTGGCAGCAGAGTTTGGATATTTCTGATGTTGATGTTCTGGACCGTTTATTACACGACAATGGCATCGATGATTTGACCACCGACATTCTCATCGAAGAAAAACTGGCCAGATGGCAACGCAAATGGCAATTTGCCGACTTTGATTTGCGTATACCGGTGATGTTGCGCGACCAGACCGAGGTGATGCTGGGTTTGCAGCATGTTAAAAGTATAGTGTCTTTTATCAACTTTCAAAAAATCGATGAGCTGGAACAAGGCGATCTTTGCCAGTTTATCAGCAAAGACGTTGTGTTAGTTTTGTGTCCAGCAACACTGAAACCACGGTTGACTGAATTGGCCCAGAGTGAAAACACAGTGTTGTATTTTTATACTGATGAAGCCGCATTGCTCAGTGATTTATCTAGCCGTCAAGCTGATTTGGTGTTGCTTGATGCCAATATTCAAGGCAGTTTATCGCTGTGCGGGCAGGTCAAAGAACTGGGCTCTGATTTCGCCAACTTGCCAATAGTGTTTTTCTCTGATTCAGAGATAAGGGCATTAGAAAGCCGGGCTTTTAGCATAGGCGCAGCTGATTTTGTCTGTTTAAAGACCCAGTCTGATGCCCTTATCAGTCGTTTGAAGCATCATATTCGTTGTAAACACCAATTGGATATTTTGTCTGATCATGCCGCCCACGATGGCCTAACCGGATTGTACAACAAACGAGAATTCGAAAATTGCCTAGAACGAGAATGGCGTTACGCCTGTCGCCACCGCAGCAGCATTGGTATTGTGATGCTCGATATCGACCATTTCAAAGCGTTTAACGACCATTACGGCCACCCCGCAGGCGATGAGGCATTGGTTAAAGTGGCCAGCAGTTTGGCCGGATGCTTGTTTCGTGGTACTGACTTGGCCGCCCGTTATGGTGGTGAAGAATTTGTGATGATATTGCCCAATACCGATGAAGAAAGCCTAAAGACCATCGCTGAGCGCATTCGCCAAGCGGTTAAAAAGTTGCATATTCAACATGAATACAGCGAAACCTCATCTGAATTGACGGTCAGCATTGGTATCGCCCTGACCCAGGCCCATGCTGACAACAACTATTTGATGCTGATTGAAGTGGCCGACCAGTGTCTTTATCAGTCTAAGAATGATGGGCGTGATCAGGTTAAATTTAGTCAGCTGGCTGCGCCGCATTACTGATTAAAAGCTGATTAAGAGCTAATTTGGTATATTAGGCGTCCACGATTGCGCCAAAAAAACTGCTCATCAGTGAATCCAAATCGTCCGCAACCGCATTCTGTTTAATATCCCAATGATATTAAGAGATTCGACTATGAAACTAAGCAAAAAATACCTGCTGTTAATGCCTGTTCTGGCCTTTTTAGCCATCGGGTTGCTGTTGACCCGTGACAATCCCCAAGGGCTCGAACAATGGATGGACTTATACGCTGAACAAGGGCATCAAAATGGTATAGGCGCACCTTTTAACGGTGTGATGCTGGTCACCAAAAACGACCAGGTGTTACTCAAAAAAGCTTATGGTTTTTACGACCGTGACAAACACATTCCGGTAGCGGCGGACTCACGGTTTTTGATTGGCTCTATGACCAAACAATTTACCGCCATGTTGGTGATGCAGCAAGTGCAGGCCGGACGCTTGGCGCTGGATAAAACCCTCAGCGATTACCTACCTTATTTTGAGCCTGATAAAGGCCGCCAAATCACCCTTCATCAACTGTTGTCTCATACCTCTGGATTGCCACATTATCAAGGGCTGATAAAACTCGGCATGAGTTTCAACTCTTTCGCCTCAAAAGTTTTTACGCCCCGCCAATATGCCCAATTGATAGGGAAAACCGATTTGATCAACCAGCCCGGCACCCAGTATCATTACAGCAGTCAAAACTACATTTTGCTGGGCGCTATTCTTGAGCAAGTCACCGGCAAGTCTTATGCCGCGCTGCTCAAAGAACACATCACCGAACCTTTAGGACTGGATAATACCGGATTCGCCGATAATACGTTTGCCCAGCAGCAGGTGGCCCAAGGGTATGCATTTGAAGAGTATGGTTTTTTCGACAGTTTGTTTGCACCAGACGTCGGCTTGTACACAGAGGCTGTTTTACGTGACCAATCTAACACTTACTCAACAGGCGGTGTGTATTCTACTGTTGATGACTTGTTTAAATGGAGTCAAGCCATTGATCGCCATCAGATTTTATCTGAGCCGCTAACCAAACGGATGCTCACGCCTAACCTTGGCGGTTATTGTTATGGTTGGATGCGCAATCAAGAAACCATTATTCGGCGCAACCCCAAGGTGCAACTGTATACTCATGGTGGCGGACTGCCCGGATTTAACAGCAATATTGCCCTTTATGACGATGGCATCAAGATCATTTACTTGTCGAATGTGGTGAGGCTCAATGCCATTCGTTTAACCCAAAACATCCACTTGCTGGCCAACGGTATCAATCCGGATGATTTTAAACGAGACCTGCTAAGGCCCGAAATTGAAGATGATTATCAAACGTTTATTGCTGATGGTGGGATGCCTGCGTTTAGGGCTTATTATGATGAGATCTCCAAGCGGGCTGGGTATCAAGTACTGCCTGCTCAGATGGCTTATGTCGAAATGATCACAATGTTCCTTACCGAGCAAAAAATCGACGAAGCGGTTAACATGGTCGACGAAATGTTTGCCAACTACACCACGCCTGAGTTGCGTTTTGTTAACCAAATAGGCTACCTTTTTCATGAGCAACAATACTATGCTCAGGCCAAAACCTATTTTCAACGCAATGTGACAAATTACCCTTATGCCGCCACCGTTCATGACAGTATGGGCGATGCGTTTTATGGCGCAAAAGACTACCTGCAGGCGAGAGATAGTTATCAACGTGCGGTTGATATTGCCAAGGCCAACGACGACTCGCGATTAGACCTGTTAAACGCCAATTTGCAACTGGCCATCAAGCAAGTGGCAAAGTATCAGTAGCGGGTGTTTGTACGAAAATAAATACCACAACCCAGGCCACTGTGATTAAATAGCCGCAAAATAACAACGTCCAAGGCCGTTTAATCATGTCTTTCAACGCTTTAAAATCGATAACCGCCGCATTATTGGTGTGTTTAACTTATACCTCAACTTATGCCTCAACCCCATCCTCTGCCAGTGCAGCCCAGAACAACGTCGAGCTGGTGGTATTGGGCAATGCCCAAGATGCGGGTTATCCCCAGCTTAATTGCTACAAACCCCACTGTATGCCCGGTTGGCAAGATGTGACCAAACGCCGTTTGGCCACGGCTTTGGGGCTTATTGACCATCAGGCGAAGCAAAAGTTTTTGTTTGAAGCTACGCCAGACATTAAAGAACAGTTCTACCGATTGCATCTGTTGGCACCCGATACAGACTATAAATTGTCGGGCATTATGCTCACCCACGGCCACATGGGTCATTACACCGGATTGATGCATTTGGGCCGCGAAGCCGCTGGTGGCAAGGGCATTCCTGTCTATGCTATGCCTCGAATGGAAAAATACCTCAGTACAAACGGCCCGTGGAGTCAATTGGTTAAACTAAACAATATCGCTATAAAAGGACTAACCGACAAAAAGCCAGTGGCGCTGAACAAAAACATCACCATTACGCCCTTGCAAGTGCCTCACCGAGATGAATACACCGAAACGGTGGGTTATCACATCGCCGGACCTAACAAATCGGCGCTGTTTATCCCCGACATCGACAAATGGCAAAAATGGTCGACCAACATCAAAGATTTGATCAAACAAGTGGATTACGCCTTGTTAGATGCCACGTTCTTTTCAAACGGCGAATTACCCAACCGCGATATGAGCGAAGTGCCACACCCGTTTGTCGAAGAAAGCATGAAATTGTTTGCCGGGTTGTCAGCCAAAGATAAACAAAAAGTGATTTTTATCCACTTTAACCACACCAACCCGTTGTTACAAAAAGGCTCTGCTGCGCAGCAGCAAGTGACAGCGGCGGGGTTTAGATATGCTGAAGAAGGGTTAAGGTTGGGGTTGTAAAGAAGAATCAAGGAGTCAGAGATCTTGAAATCACTAAAATCTCTTTAAAATCAATTAAGTAAAATCAAGGGGCCAGACTTATACAGGGATGTTGTGATTGAACAACGTAGACGTGAAAGTCGAATTTTTAATTAGACTGATATTATTCTTGAAAATAATGCCTCGACAACAACTCCCGCCTTGTGTTGTCCAATATACCCATGTATTAGTCTGGCCCCTTGATATTAACTGGTTGATTTTCGGCGAGTTTATTGTGTTTCAACGTGTCTGACCCCTTGATTCTATGGCATCACGGTTTTATTACGGGTGGCGAGCGTAGAAATAATACAAATAAAGAACATAATGCGTACAAATTAAGGCTGTCCATGAACAATATATTAACCAAAACCAAGGCATATAATTTCCTGACCGGATTTATCGTTGCCCTGTTCAGCACCACCAGTTTGGCCGTTACCCCACAGGCTTTAGCTGCCAACACCGCTAACCAGTAATGCCAGAATAAACGCTTATTCCGTGATGTTTCACCATCGCAACGCCTAGCCCGTTTGGGTCATGAAGGCGAGCCCGTTTTACTGTCCAAACATTACTGTATTGGTTTTGTTGATGATAGCTCAAAACAGCATATGCCCATTAAATTGACCCTTGTCGATGGACTGCATATATCTGACCGATATAATCAGGTATGGTCACGATTAGAGCAAGTTGAAGAAAAGACCGCATTTGCTCATATGTTTGTTAAGCGACTTAGTCGTAAAAACATGGTATTGCCTACTGCTTTAAAAGACAATGCATTGACTATTGCCATTCCTACCCGATTATCAAACGGCAGTATAATGAATGTGAGGCACAACTTGACTGTGTCAGCGCAGGATCATTTAGTGGTTTCTGAAGCGCTACATCAACTGGCGATGCTGGATGACGATACCGATTATTTACGTACTTGGTCTGCTTTAAATGTTTTAGTTAAATGGGCCATTAAAGGCAAAGGTGACCCTGCCAGTTATTTTGCTGACAATGGTGAGTCAACTGTAATTGCTACCGGTGGTTTTTGTACGCTTGTTTTTGAAAGCTGCAATGAGGATGAGGGTGGTACTGGGGGTAGTGGTAACGATGGCAATTGGGGGAGCGATGTAAGAGATGGTAGGGATGCTGAAAATGATATTTGTCAATTCAACTTTGACTGTTTTGCTTATATTTATGACAACGAAGATTATGACGAAAAATGTGTTGGCATTGAGTATGATGATGGCACAATTGTCGATGGTTTATATTGCGAACCAACAGAATCTAAACCTTAGGTATATAGAAATGAAAAGTAAAATACTATCAACAATTTTAGTGGCTTTTATGGTTTGCTCAGCCTCAATTCAAACCCAAGCCCAAGCATCGGACGTTGAGCTATCATCAGCGAAATCTAAGCTCGATTGCCCTGATGTAAAATTGTTGCGTCATGCGACAAAAGAACAAAGAAAGTTAACTGTAATCGGTTCAAAACTAAATGTAGAACCTTTTTTCTTGTCTAAGCACTATTGCTTTGCCTATATCAGGGTTTTTGTCGGCGATGATACAAGTCAAAATGCAACGTACACCATTAATGAGGTCAGCACTATCGTCAGGAATTACAGGGCAGTCTTTCGACAATTGCAAAGTGATGAGTCAAGACTGGCGTTTATTCATTTGTATGTTCAAGCGGTGTCGCAGCGCGCTATTGTTTATCCTGATGCCCAGGGTAATTTGGCAAACATTACCATCTCTATAAAGGGCGGTGTTAAATTTCGCTCTGGTGGGTTTTTTCATGGCTTAATCAAAAAAGAAGACGATCATAGATTAATGCTAGATAAACTGGCCGATATTCAAGCTAACCCACCTACAGCAAAAGACAACCCGGTATTAATGGCGTTGGTTTTACAAGTGTTGGATGTTGAAAAGCTGTTATCGACAGAATCTGCTCAGGATCAATTGATGGAATCAAAGTGGCATTGATTTAAGACAACAAAAAACGAACAGTCGCTCCTGGTCATCAAAAAGGGTCGTCTTTGTGAAAAGACGACCCTTTTTATGTTCATGGATGAACGGTATGCCGCAAGGGCATGGATGACC
>JABSOG010000510.1 GCA_013216025.1 Algicola sp.
CAGGTAACCGCAGTATGTTAGCCTGCAAAACGCTGCTACGTCTGGGTTACACTCAGGTATACAACATCAAAGGCGGCTTGGCTTTGTTCTCTGGCTGATGGCTCTTGGTTGATGGTTACTGCGACTTAATTGTTATAAATTGATTCAAACGGTTGTGTTTGGCTTTTTATCTTTGTATAAAAGGCCTATGACCTTCCAATCTAGAATCAACAATAATGATAAAACGAACGTTAACTGCCATTTTCGTCTGTAGTTCGATGGCCGCCTGTGCCGCCACTGCAACTAAAACCACCCCCTCAAGAGTTAAATCCGCGTCGTTTGCTACGACACCCACCATTGCATCACCGACCACGCTCAGTGCGTCCGACAAAGTGATTAAAATGGAAAAAATCATGTCTCATCCCGATTGGATGGGACAACAGCCCGAAAAAGCTTACTGGGCTGATGATTCTTCTAATATTTATTACCAGCGCAAACGCCCGGGCAACGAACTGCTAGACTGGTATGCGCATGGCATCAATAGTACTGATGCCGCCATCGTCAAAATGGTCGACCATCACAAAATGGGCCGTTCAAACGCAGTTTACTCTCAAGACGGCAAATACAGCGCTTATGTCTTCTCGGGTGACGTGTTTGTTAAAGAGTTGGGTAACAATACACTGACGCAAATCACCCGCACTGCCGAGTCCGAGTCGTCACCACAATTCTTAAGCAACGGACAGCTGGCCTACCAAGTAGGTGATAACTACTTTGCGTGGGACTTGGCAAAACAGCGCGCCAGTCAACTGGTCGAAATTAGGATGGCTAAAAAGCCAACAGGTGTTGAGTCTCCTGACAGTTATATCGCCAAAGAGCAGCACAAGTTGATTGGTTTTGTCGCCTTAGAACACAAAAATGCCAAAGACAGCGAAAACTACAAAAAACAGTTAAAAGACGCCAACACCGCGATATTCAACCAAACCTGGTATTTGGGTAAAGACAACAATCTGGTTGCATCGAGCTTGTCTCCCAACGGCCAATGGTTGCTGGTGGCATTGCAAGAAGACGTTTCGTGGCGTGAAAAGGGTGATATCATGCCCGACTACATCACGCAAGACGGCTCCATTGCCGCCAAAAAAGCACGCCGCCGCATCGCCGACAGCAAACCGGCCAAACAACAAATTATGCTGCTTGATTTGAACAACCACACCCAGCATGAATTGACTTTTAATACCTTACCCGGTTGGGACGAAGACGTATTGGCCTCGGTTAAAACCGAAAACTTCAAACGTGAAGGCAAAACCTACGAGTCAAAACCCGCAGCGCGTAACATCAGCCTGATGGACAGCAGTTTGATTGAATGGAGTGCAAACGGCGATAAACTGGCGATGATGCTGGCAGCGTTTGACAATAAAGACCGCTGGATTGCTACAGTCGACTTTGCCAACAAAAAGCTGGTATCAAAACACCGTCTGCACGACGATGCGTGGGTTAACTATGCGTTCAACGAATTCGGTTGGTTCAACAATTCTGATAGCCTGTATTACGTCTCTGAAGAATCTGGTTTCGCCCATTTATACGTGATTGGCGAAAATGGCAAAACCAAACAATTGACCTCAGGCAACTGGGAAGTGTCATCAACGACACTGGCAACAGATGACAAACACATTTACTTTAGCGCCAACAAAAAACACCCGGGTGTTTATGAGACCTACCGTGTTGACACCCAATCGGGCAACGTAACCCAACTGACCGACCTTGACGGCCTAAACGACTATACCTTAAGCCCTGATGGTAAAAAACTGTTGGTGATGCATTCTGAAATCGCTATGCCGCCAGAAGTCTATGTTAAAACCATCGGCAGCAGCACCAAAGCCAAGCGCTTGACGCATACCGTGTCACAGGAGTTTTTGAGCTATAACTGGAATACCCCAGCGATTGTGCCCATCAAGTCGAGCGAATCGGTTGACCCAATCTTCACCAAAGTCTATTACCCACAAGACTACAAAAAAGGCCCTAAACGCAAAGCGGTAGTCTTTATTCACGGTGCCGGTTACACCCAAAACTCCCACACTGGTTGGGCGTATTACTTTCGCGAATTCATGTTCAACAGTATGTTGACCCAACAAGGTTACGTGGTACTCGATTTAGATTACCGTGCCTCAAAAGGTTATGGCCGCGACTGGCGCACCTGGATTTACCGCAACATGGGCACCCCAGAATTACAAGACATGAAAGACGGCGTTCAATGGGCAGTAGACAACGCTAACGTCGATGCCAAAAGGGTAGGGGTTTACGGCGGTTCTTATGGCGGCTTCATGACGCTGATGTCGTTGTTTAAAGCCCCAGACTTGTTTCAAGCAGGCGCAGCCATTCGTTTGGTATCAGACTGGGCATACTACAACAATGGTTATACCTCGAACATTCTGAACAACCCCAATGATGACTCGATCGCCTACGAGCGCAGCTCACCGATTTATTTTGCGCAAGGATTGAAAAACGCCTTGTTGATCAACGCACCTATGGTTGATGACAACGTATTCTTTCAAGACACGGTGCGTTTGGTGCAGCGAATGATAGAGCTAGAGAAAGAGAACTTTGAAACCGCGATATACCCGGTAGAGCCACACGGCTTCCGTCAGGCGAGCAGCTGGCTGGATGAGTATCGTCGAATTTATAAGTTGTTTGAATCTAATTTGTAGGTTTGAGTGTTAACTAATAAGGGCCCCTATGGGGCCTTTTTTATTTTTGGGGCGGCCTACGGCCTTAAGGTCAAAAGCTTTAACACGGAGGCACGGAGTGACGGAGGAAAGAAAGAGGAAAAGCCAAAAGACTAAAAGATTAAAAGAAGGTGTTGGGATTTAGCCGATTCGACATTTATTATATTTTGGTTTTGGTTTTGGTTTTGGTTTTGGTTTTGGTTTTGGTTTTGGTTTTGGTTTTGGTTTTAAATATTCCTCTTTCTTTCCTCCGTGGCTCCGTGCCTCGGCAATAGCTGACTGCATTGCTCTACCATAATACTTCCATGTATTTGTCCGTGTTGAGATCCCTTGACCTTCAGGGCGTAGCCCGACACAGTAGCTCCTGTTCATCCATGAACCCGCGACATTCGACCATCCTTGGTCATCAAAAAAATGGCCCGAAAGGGCCATAATTTAAAAGAAGCAAAGTATTATCTCACCGTCAAACCTTACTCGCCTCAAGCTTTACAGTCTCGGTAGCACCAGCATCTGGGTCAGCAAAGACAGCTTCGTCGAACTCACCTTCGCTCTTGGCCACGATGCACGACACCATACAGTCGCCGGTGACGTTAACCGCCGTTCGGGTCATGTCTAGCAAGCGGTCAACGGCCATGATGATGGCGATGCCTTCAAGTGGCAAGCCGACTTGTTGTAGTACCATGGTTAACATAATTAAACCTACGCCTGGTACGCCTGCGGTGCCGATTGATGCCAATGTAGCGGTCAATACCACCATCAGGTAATCACTTACGCTTAAATCTACGCCATAGGCCTGGGCGATGAACACTGTCGCCACACCTTGCATTATCGCGGTGCCATCCATGTTGATGGTGGCGCCCATAGGGACCGTGAAAGAGGCTACTTTGGGGTCTATGCCCAATTTTTTGGTGGCCGTTTCAAGGGTGACAGGCAGTGTGGCGCTGGAGCTTGCGGTACTGAAAGCAAACAACTGGGCGTTTTTCATTTTCTTTAAAAATATCACCGGGTTAAGGCCGCTGAGCGTTTTCAAAATGATAGGGTAAGTGATCAAGGCATGAATAAACAAAGCACCGAGCACGGTAAGGAAGTACATGCCTAGATATTCGGCAAAGTCGGCGACATCTATGGTTGAAGCCAGTTTGGCGATAAGACAGAACACGCCGTAAGGGGCAAAGGTCATCAAGATGCCGACCAGTTTGAGGTTGATGACATTGACGTCTTCGAAGAAGCTGATCACACGTTTACCCGGATCACCACACGACATCATCGCCAGACCAAATAATATGGCAAACACTATTATTTGCAGCATTGCGCCATTAGCCATGGCGGCGATAGGGTTGGTGGGGAACATATCAATGATCACCTGACCCAAAGACGGGGCTTCTTTACCGGTTAAGGTGGCATCAGATACCCATCCAGCACCTTCACCGGGGGCAATCAACAGTGCCAATGTAATGGCAATGGTAATGGCGATGGCCGTGGTGGCGATATACAAAGTGATGGATTTACCGCCAAGACGTCCAAGCTTGCTGGTGTCGCTTAATGAACAAACACCACACACCAAAGACACAAAGACCAATGGGACAACCATCATTTTTAGACAGTTGACGAAGATTTTGCCACCAACGTGGAATATTTCGACGAAAAAGCTCTGTGGGGCAAACTGGGTAATACCCAAATCAAAAGAGACGTCGCCCAGCACCTTGTTGATAAAGACCCCAACGATTAAGCCACCCACCAAAGCCCATAGAATTTTGGCGGTCAAACTCATTTTATTGTTATTACTCATATTTTTCCTGCAAATTGATGAACTATTGCAGTTAGCCTATCAGTGATGACATTAAATATCAGCAACACGGCCAAAAAGAACCAAAAAAACCAAATAAACTGTGACTTTTGAACATTATTGCTTAAAATTAAATTTGGTTCATAAAAACAATATGAAAAAATATGCAAGGTTCAGGGAGTACACAGATGCAGTCCATTCGATATTTTATCCGCTTATATACAACCCTCTTTTTCGCCATCCTATTATCCTCGTGCGGTGGTGGCGGTTCGCTCACCCAAACGGGCGACGGCGTGCTGGGCACACCCGATCCAGTACCAGTACCAGACCCGGTGCCGGTTTATTCGATTACCCTCGAATTGCTCAACGGCAATGGCGAAATTGATCCAACCACCCCTGTCACTCAAGATACACCGGGTATACTTAGGGCCACTGTTTTACTTGACGCCGCCCCGGTTGTCTTCAGCCTAGTCACCTTTACTACCGAAATCACCGGCGTATTGAACCCAACGCTTGGCACCGCTCAAACCGATGCCAACGGTCAAGCCACGGTGACTTTGTTACCGGGTAATCAAGAAGGGGCGGGTACCGCCAAGGTCCAATACCTCCAACCCGATGGCACGGTGCTTGAAGGGAGCATTGCCTTTAGCTCCGCAGGAGACGCGCCATCTTCAAGCGGCTCCAGTGATGTTAAAATCAACATGGCACTTAAAAACGGCACCACCAACACCGTCACGACCACCATTAGCGCCGCTGAGCCGGGCGTGATTGAAACCACCATCACCACCTTCGACGGACTGCCCATTGCCAATCGCATTGTGTCATTTAGTAGCACACTGGGTGATTTTAGGCCGATAGCGGCTACGGCGTTAACCGACGCCAATGGTTTTGCCAGTATCATTTTGACCGCAGGTAGCATTGAAGGCGCAGGGGAGATCAGCGCCAATTTTGAAAATACCCAGTCGTTATTGGGGTTTTATTCTCAAGGAGATGAAGTTGACCCGAACCTGGTTAATGCCGATGTCATTTTCACGATTATTCACTGCCCAGCCGCTTGGGACCGAACGCTCAGAGATATCAACCTATGCACCGAAACCTCGAATATTTCCTCAACCCAACCGGGTATTTTGTATATTAAAGTACTCAAACAAGGCAGTACGGTACCACTGAAATCTACCTTGGTTACGGCCACGTCAACCATCGGTAAGGTCAGCCCTGCCACCGGCACTGCGATCACCGATGACAATGGTATTGCGCTGCTCGATTTGCTGGCAGGTAGTGACGTTGGCGCAGGTGAGGTAGAAATAAGCGTTATTACCACCACCGCCAAAAAAGCGTTTGAAATCGGTGCTGCCGAGGTCACTATCGCGATAAGTAATGGTTTGGCCGATGGCGTGAACTTGAGCGCTGGGGCGACCACTGTGATCAGCGTCGAAATCTTTGATGTCGATAACAGCCGATTTATACCGCCGTTGAATGTTGAATTTACTTCAAACTGCGCGGTTTCAGTGCCGCCAAAAGCCGTGCTTGACCGTAACGTTACCAGTGTCGGCGGATTGGCAATGGCAACTTACCGTGCAGATGGGTGTGCGCCCGAAGATACTGTGACCGTGACGGTGATAACCGGGGGTGATGGCGATAACCGGGGGTGATGCGATAACCGATACCATCGTTATTCCGGTTACCGCAGCGGCGATAGG
>JABSOG010000511.1 GCA_013216025.1 Algicola sp.
TGTTGATTTAATCAGTTTTGTGACGTCACAACCACAACTGCCATTTATTCGACCTGCGGTCAGGTCATTTATTTTATATCTGCGTTCAGCACAGCCCCAATCGTTCACTAAACAGCTGCGTCGGTTTTTGCTGGCAGACACTATTGCAATACATTTAAAACGGTTGGCCGTCGAATCGCTGGCTGAAATGCAGCCCACAGCGAATGATTTGTCTTTGATTATGACTTTGTTTAATCGACTGCCTAATTTGTTTAACCGGTTTCTCGACAAAGCCAATAGTGATGCTTGGTTTCAGCTGATATATCGTCAATGGTTGGATAAAGTAAATTTGGCTGCTGCCGAGCATAATGCGGGTAGTGTTCTTTTTTATCTGACTAAACACATGGTTGGCCAAGAGCAACAGCTACTTGGCATTTGGCATCGTGCTTTCGACGAGCAATGGATGTCAATTGACGACTTGGTTTGGCGAGTTTCGACTGACGTAGAAAAGCTCACTAAATGGGATGTTCCAGGTACCAAAGCGCTATTGGTAAAATTATTTGACGCTTCTGCTGATACAAGGCGTGACATCGGTAAGGCGATTTGTAGGTATGTTGAAGCAACAGGTGATGGTGATGAACTGCTTTGGCGCTATATTGTTTGTGATACTGCACCTTTATCGACCATCAAAAGAGGCAGGGAACTGAGTTTTAACTGTAATGATTATGATCTTTTGGACAAGGATTTTTTTGAAAATCGGTTAAAGCAATCAACGGTCTTTTTTGGGCTTGTAATGGATTTTCTGCTATCGCTTTTTGAGATATTTAAAGCTGCAAAAAACTATGACTCTCTTTTCGAAGATAGCTTGCTGCAGTATTGTTCGTATGAAGATCAACATTCGCGACACGATATGCGAGAAGGTGACTCTATTCATACCTTTCTCTATGCAATTGAGGCAGCACTGGTATTTAGAGCACAAGCCGATGATGAGTGTTGGCACAGTTACGAACCTCGATTACGAACGAGTCGTGACTCGTGCATTCGTTATATGTTGTGCCAATCGTATCTGGTTAATGTTGCGCAAAATATCGCAGGCATCGAATATCAGCTGACTGATGGTGCACTGTCACGATACGGGCATTTGGAATACGAATTGGGTGTATTGGCAAGAAAAGCCTATCCGTATATCAGTAAAACCGTGCAGGTAAAACATCAGCGATTACAAAGGCATTTGTATGACGATGTAGGTGAGGAATGTGGATGGATCGAGGCCGCTATTTATAAAAGGTTGGTTTGGGTGCCCAGTTTTTTCAGGCTACCCGAACTCAATGGTTTTATGAGCAAATGCGAGATAAAACATGGGCGTGAATTGCCAGCACCTAGAATTGATTCTAGTGGTGGGTATGTTCGGTCGCCTGTACCACAAGATACTTTGTTGACACTCAATCATAAAGATTTGCTGAAGGTGTTACAGTATTTTAATCAATATCACGACTGGTCGGATTGGGCTGATGGGGGATTGGTAGGCGGTAGAGAAGATCTGCAAAGTGCATTATCCATTGCAGCAGCGTTGGTGCCAATGAAATTTGTATCATTGGTGCATGAGATCACCAGAGCCAATTTGACGGCTGAATATATCTACTCACTCATTGATGGTTTCGCCTCCCACCTATGTTATCGGTTTGGTAATTTGTCCAGTGCAGACTGGAAAGAAGTGCCACCGCTACCAGACGGTCATTTACTTGCCAATATTATATTGGACCTAATTGAACGTTATTGTAGTGAAGACCTGCGAGGCTACACTACCAGCAGGGCAATTCAAGCTTGTAGCTATGTTTTGAATGATGAAAGTTCACTCAAGCGACTTTATTTCCAGTTGTGGCGATTGGGCGGACACCAAAACCCTGAGCCTGATAATGAATGTAGCGAAATGGGTTTGGACCACCAAGGAATAAATGCAGTTAGGGGGGTTGCCGCAGAAACCGTACTGCTCTTGTGTAACAAGCGGTTGCAACAAAACCAGCCGTTGGCAGCTGAATTGGTAGAGTTACTTTTTCGCTTTGCCAAAGACCCATCAATGGCTGTCAGGGCAACCATGTTTCGTCGACTACCCTATTTACACACCAAAATGCCGGAATTGGGATGGGAATTATTGAACCTGTTATCAAAGAACGCAGATTCGGGATTACCAGCATATTTCGAGCAAACGCTTTATTACCAATACCACGGGCATTTTGAATTGGTTAAGCCTTTTTTGAATACAATGAAAAACGCAAATGATGAAAAGTGTGCACAAGCGTGGGGTAGATTGGCAACTCTGGCCCATTTGGCTGGCCACCTAACAGAAGACGAATTATGGATTGATGCTAATGAGTGCCACGCATCGGCATTGGAAGGTATGGGCCAAGTTTTTATTGCCAACCTTGATCGTGCAAAGAGTTCACAAGCCTGTGTTAAAGGACTGTCGCGCATAATGGTGGAAAATGAAACACCCAAAGCTGTTTTCTCAAGGTTTGAACGAACGTTTGAAAAAGGCGATAAACTAAAATTTGTCCCGTTATCTATTGTTAGGCTGTTTATTGCAAAATCACCAGCTGACCATGTTCGAGAAGTTGACGGCCTATTTTATTGGTTAGAGTGCAATGTACAGTCCCAACCGGAAAATGTGTTAGGACTGCTTGAAGCAATTGTTAGCAGGCTAACAGGCAAATCAAGTAATGTATATTTTCACCAGCCCGAGGCATTACTTGTGACCTTGAAGGCGTTGCTGCAAGAAGCTGACTTGACTGATGATGCCGAATTTATAGATAGGGTGTTGGTCGTGCAAGATTGGTTTATGGAAAAAGGCGTGCGGGAACTGGAGAGTTTGTTGGAAAATGATATGTAGGTACACCCTAAAACGACGCGATTTCGACACATCAGATGATCCCAAAACCAGACCTGTTATTTTCTGGTTTCTGCGCCGAGTTTCAAATCTTTGATGACCGTTTCCTGGTAGCACTTTAAATCGCAGAGACATGACAAGGTGCTTACCACCAAAATTCCAAGTTGCAATTTCACTTTTGCTGTATATAATTACAGTTTTATTGCGTTGTTAAAATATGTGTGAAAAGCCGCAAAAGTGAATTCTCTGTTTTGGTGTTTTTATTATGTAAACTTTTCTACTATTGTCAGTATATTGAACAAGCGACTTATTATGAGTTGAAGAATTAAAATGGCAAAGAAGAGAAAAGCAAAGATACAATTAAGCAAGGTTGATGGTGATAGAGCTGTGCCTTTATCAGTTGAAGATCGGAATACCTTGCCGCCCTATCATCATTTTGTTGATGCCCCAGATCAAAGTTACCGCTTGTTTTTCGAAGAACCCCACCCTAAAGATGAAACTCTGGATCTTACTCGGCCAAATAAAAAATTCCTTCGTAAAAAGAGCAAGCGTGACCCTTTTCGAATTGTTGGTGATGGCGTTGGGTTGGTTGGAGAAGATATTGCTAAAACACTTGCTGTTTTATTGTTGAAAAAAACTCTGAATGGTCACGTCTCTGCAGGTCAACAGCAAATAAACCATGGTTCTATCAAGAGCTTTTTTGGATATATTAATTCATTGGATACGCCTCCGGTTTTGTTTTCAGAGATCAATGTAGTCCACCTTTCAGGCTGGTTAAGTCGTGTCGGCGTTTCAAATGCTGCAAGGTATAAATTGGAACTCGGTGACTTATTTGATCTTCACCCAAATGCCAAGAACCTTGAAATGAGCCACATAATGTTATCCAAACAAAAAGACTGCCTAGTCAAGGATATAAATGAGATTGATTTTGATGAAGTCCTTAAAACAAATGATTATAGTCAAAGAGTACATTTTCAATTGCTTGCTTATGCATATTATGAAATCGAATTAGCCGAAGAGCGATTGGAAGCGTTTGAAAGTGCCTCTGTAGCAGTGTTGGGAGATGATTACATTCCAGTCGACCAGATTTCTGTGAAAAACCCGGTGGTAAAACGCCTTCTGGATGAAGGCGAAGTTGGGTTTAGAAAGCTGTTCTATCATTTCTATCTTTGTCTTCAAGATCAAAAAGCTGGCAAAAGGTGGAGAAAATACTTAACAAATCAGCAGCTTTTTACTAATAAATTGTTTGAGACTAGCGAGAGATTGTACAAAAACGGTATAAATCCATTTTACAAGTTTAGAGATTTCTACAATAGGTCGCAGCCACATGCCTGGCCAATTCATGAAGGCTCTACCCCCCCCATTTTCGATTACCTGTCTTTAACGTCAAAACACCATGAAGTCGCAATTTTTCTATATTCACTGATTACAACTGGTGTTAATAGAGAAGTAGCACTGTCGTGGCAATGGTCTGTTAATGGTGTTCCATGGTTTGAAAATTATGACGTCCAATTGGGGATTCATGATAGCTCAGCTGCAAGAGATAAAAGAATACTGCTTGTTGGAGTTAAAAATAAAGGCGCTCAGCCCAAACCTGTTATAAAAGGAATATCGATAAACTCCCCTCTTTTTAGATATCTAAAGTTGTTAGATAGGACTCGCGCTGCAAATAGGCGATCTATATTTGATTTTGGTATTAGCTTGAGTTGTTCTGGCGAATACTTTACGGCGTTTGTTGCACATTACCCAGTAATAAATGACGAAGACGGTCAGTTATTACGTTCAATTGAGACTAGACGCATCAGGAAGTCATATGCAGGGTACCAGCTATTTTCATTACTTGGTAATGTGAAAAATGCAGGTGATCTTGTAGTCAAGTTAAAAGAAGCGCTGAATCACAAAAGCTTCGATACCACATTTTCTAGTTACATCATGAAATCTGGTCTCGGGAGAGGTGTGATTGACAGTGCTATTGTCGCTCTGACAACTGATATGCTTGAAAAAGCAATGACTTTTGCTGGTGAAATTAAAGAAGATAATGAGCGAAGTGATGAGAATGACGTTGTTTTTCTGTGTGACTGTACAGATCCATCTAATCCAAGTCATGGGCTGCCGATAGCGGGCCGTTGTATGAGATATGACATGTGCTTGGGTTGTGAGCGATGTGAGGTGTATTCAGAGCACCTTCCAGCGATTTGTTTTCGCATCCTGCAATATGAGCAAAAGTTGGAAGTAGACCCTGATGTTTTTAAGATCACCTTGGAAGATCAATTGAATATTGCCTGTGATACCGTTGAAAAATTCAAAGTCAAGCATAGCAACGGCATGGCATTAGTTGAAGAGGCTTACGTTATTGCTAATGAGTCTATGCAAAGCAATAATCCCTTGTTGCCGCCCATTCTTCAAGCGGGAGCTATGTAATGTTTAATATTGACGACATTGATGTTATTTCGCAGCAGGATGATTTTATTACAAAAGGAACGAAAATGTGGGCCTGCCTAGATTTTTTGGCTGAACACTATAAAGAGGCTGACATGAGCAAGATATCTCCTGTATCGTTATTTTTTGATGATACATGGGATGTATATGGTACTGCTGAGAATAATTTTCTATGGAGTAAATGGCTTCCCGAGTCAAAACACCATCCTCTCGATCTAGTTAGTAGAATCGTTACATACAACGAAATATATGTTGTGAATAAAAAAATATCATCAATTAGAGACGCTATTCGGGCTTTTATCTCCACTTTTATGGAGATTTTTACGGTCAAAGGCATTTTTATTGGTGAGCGTAATCAATCCTTTAAGAATCTTGCAGCGCTTTCTAATACTGATATTTTATTCATTGCCCAGACGACATATTCAAAATCAGGTACGTTGTGCGACACACCTTATCTTGGTTTTAATTGTGTTGCACTATGCTCACAAAGTGTTTTACCACATGCTGAGTTTCTATTGGATGGTTGTTCAGCCCCGTGGATTGAACAAGGTATATCCCATAGGGTTTGGATCAAAAAGTTGAAGAACTTGGGAAAAGATCATCATACTGTAAAATCATACCCTGCGTTATCACCAGGAGTTGTTGAAGCTCTGGTGCAACGAGCGGTCCCTTTTGTTGATGAGTATTTTGATTTAATTAAGACTGTATTTGGTGAAATTGAACGCTTAACTAAATTGCATAAAAAGTTTGGAAATTATAGGGTTAGCCCTTACGTTTCTTGTATCATTACTGCAAAATATGGTGATCAACTACATCATATCTTGCCTTTGCGGTGTAATGTTCAAAATGGGAAACCTGTCATTTCATCGAAATGGTTTACG
>JABSOG010000512.1 GCA_013216025.1 Algicola sp.
CCCCCGGGCATACACTCGATTCAATCTGTCTTTTGGTCACCGATCATTCCCGTGGACCCAACCCGTGGTTTGTACTGTCACAACACACTTTGTTTGTCGGCAGTGTCGGTCGACCAGACTTGCGCGGACAAGAAGCCACAATGGCGGCCCACCTTTTTGACTCGGTGCATAACAAGTTGTTGACCCTCGACGCGCATATTGAGGTTTTACCCGGCGCAAAAGCAGGCAGTGCTTGTGGCGCAGGTCTTTCTGCCAAACCGATGTCGACCATAGGTTATGAGAAACTTAATAATCCAATATTCAAATTATCAAAAGCCGATTTTGTCAGCCAAATAACCGCCAACTTACCACCATACCCAGAAAAAATGGACCAGATTGTTACAGCGAATATCTGCGCTTAAGATTGTATCCGGGCGACAGAATGATTAACATTCAATCATTATATTGAATAGGTGGTGAATACATGACAGTCATCAAAAAGCAGCTGTTTGAACAACTGGCACTGATAGCCCATAGCCTGGGTTCGCCCCAGCGGGTCGAAATGCTCGATTATCTGGCACAGGCTGAACGAGGCGTTGACGAGTTAAGCCAGCTGGTTGGGTTAACTGTCGCGAATACCTCACGTCACCTGCAAATTCTCAAGCAAAATGGTTTGGTTTTAATGAGAAAAGAAGGCAAAAGCCGACTGTACAAATTGGCCGGTGATGATGTGGTATTGCTGATCAGCAGTTTGCGAAAAACCGCCGAAACGCATCTTGCCGAGGTTGACCGCCTAACAGCCCAGCTTGGTAAAGATGCAGGCGCACAGACTATATCCAGCAAAGTGCTTGTCGAAAAGCTCAAGTCTCAAGATTTGATTATCCTTGATGTCAGGCCCAGCCAGGAATTTAAACAAGGCCATATTAGAGGCGCGATTAATGTTCTGCCGCAGGACATCGACGAGAAAACCCAGAATTTGCCGAGTGGCAAAACCGTGGTTGCGTACTGCCGTGGTCCTTATTGCGTGTATTCATACCAGATGGTTGAATCGCTTAGGGAACAGGGTATTGACGCGCTTAGGCTTGAAGAGGGTTTTCCCGAATGGAAAGCTGCAGGGCTGCCTTTTGAATAAAATCAAGGTCAAAAAATTGGACCCCAGAGAGCACAGAGAAAAGATTAAAAACAAAATACAATTAAACGGCCACTTTGAACACAAGCTGACCAATACACTAAATATCAGCTTTTTAGAACACACTTCGGCTCATGCAAACGCTAGGGAAGGTTGATGTAGTCCTTAGACACAAAAAAGGACGATCATATCAGATCGCCCTTTGTGTAAAAGTTAAGCAAATTCAGCACATTAGAATTGGTAAGTATAACCCAATTGCATGGTGCGGTATTTACCTGGCTGAACGCCGCCATGGGCACGAGTGGCCACGTAAGCTTTGTCAAACAGGTTATCGACCGATAAATAAACTTGCTGGTTGTTTGCGACCATATATTTGGCTGACAAATCCCACACCGTACGTGATTCGATGCCATCGCCTTGAACGATAGTGCCCTGTCCTGCGGTTACGCGCATTTCAGACAAATAACGACCAGCCAGTGACAAATCCCAATCTTCATTTTCTAATCCGACTTTAAGTTGCAGTTGCTGTTCTGGGATGTACGGAATTTCGTCGCCCGAAACCACATTGCCCCATACCCCAAACGACGAGTTGAAATTGTTGCTGAACTGGCTGTCAGAATAAGTGTAAGCCAAAGACAGTGGCATCTCGAACGAACCCGCTGTAGCCGCATAACTCAAGCTCAGCTCAACCCCTTTAATTTCGACTTCACCAGCGTTGTACTGGTTGCCGATGTTGTCTTCATCACAGCCTTGACTGGCAGTACAGTTGCCGTGCATGTTAGCGTAATCGCTGTAAAAACCAATCACTTCGCCTGATACTCGGCCTGTGCTAAAACGCGTGCCGATTTCGTAGTTCCAACTTTGCTCTTCTTCGGTTTGCACGTTGCCCGGTGCTGCTGGTGCAAAACCTTTGTGTACACCGGCCAAAACCAACACGTCTTCGCTGATGCGATAAGTCATTGCCACCGAGGGAATAACTACCGTAGTCGACAACTCTTTGTGCGTTGGCGTCGCACTGCGGGTTACATCACTTTTACCCCAGTCATCACGTTCGATGGTCATGTCTTCATAGCGAAAGCCACCAGAGATCACAAAATCGTTATAAGTGAATTCGTCATAAACGTATACAGCAACGGCTGAACCACTGTCAATTCGGTTTGAATCGGTGCCCGGCGTACCAGCACCGGTCAGGGTCATGACCAAATCGCTGTTGAGGTTAAATTTATCAACCCACTGAAAACGGTCCATTTCATCTTTGTGTACGCGCAAACCAAAGGTCAGATTGTGATCATCGACTGTGGTAATAAACTGAGATTGAACACCTTGAGACAAATAATCACGGTTGTTGGCTTTAATGTCTACCGCCAAATTACCAATGGGGTTTTGGTCATAATCAGATGCCAACTCTTCAGCGCCGCCGCCCAGTTTCAAGCCGCCAATTTTGTTGACTTTATACCAGTTACGATGAAAATCGTTGTAATAAGCGCTTAGGTTGAACTCTGAGTTGTCAGATAATTCGTATTCGTAGTTGATTTGATAACTGTTGTGCTGGGTATCCATGTTGTCTAGCTGCGAAGCGGCATAACGATTGTAGGGCGTTTTGGCAAAATCTTCATCAGTCAGGCCAACGTAGGTTTCGTTAGAATCTTCATCAGAATATTTGAATTTAACTTCTACCTGGTGTTTTTGTCGCTGATCAAGCACCACTCGGAATTTGGCCAAAATGTCATTTTTCTTGAACCCGGTATCAACATTAACTGGCAGGTTTTTGAACCCATCAGCTTGATAGGTAAACAACTCGATCACGCCGCTAATGTTATCAACCGAACCACCAGCTACACCATGCACCTTGCGGTAGTTGTCTTGTCCCAAGCTGATATTCATGTTGCCAGCCAAAGGGGCATCAGGGATTTGGCGCGAAACCAGATTGATAACCCCGCCCGTGGTTCGCGGACCATACATGATGCTCGACGAACCTTTTAACACTTCAACCGCACTCATGCGGCCAAAGGTTGGGAAATAATAAGCCGATGGTGCAGCATAAGCCGCAGGCGCGGCCAAAACACCATCTTCCATTATGGTGATTTTTTCACTGCGATTAAGGCTGACACCGCGCATACCAATGTTTGGACGAAGGCCATAACCATCTTCTTCCATCACGTAAACACCCGGCACGCTACCCAATATTCGCATGATATCGGTATATTCAAATTCGGCAATATCATCGCTGCCCAAATAGGCGCCAGAACCCGGAATGTCGTTCACTTCAGTGGCCGAGCCAATGATTGAAATTTGCTCGAAACCGCCGCTATCGTCGGCACAGGCATTTGATGAGATAAGAGACGCAATGGCCGTTGCTATCAGAGAATGTTTGAATTTCATGGACTTTTCCCAAAAATTAATGAGATTGATTCGTATTAGCGTTAATTAAAGCACACGACCTAATGCGAATCAAACTCATTTGTATTAATATTTTTGATTTGGATCAATAAAGGCGTTAATGATGGGTGCCTTGCGATTATTGGTCGCGTGGGAGCGGCAGCAGCGAAGCGTCCCGCCGCGATGAGGCCGGTGCAAAGCCATTTGGCCGTAGTTTGAACCGGCGTTTTTCGTAGACGGGTGATTTACTGTGGATGCAGAGGTTATGTGAAGCAGCATGGCAGAGAGCAAGACCGACCCCAGCTTAGTGAAAAGTTGCTTGAAGGTGCCAATTCCGCACCAGCTGTGACAGCGGATCGAGATTACTTTGATAGTTTGCGCAGTAAAATCTGCAGCATTTTGCGCCCGGTGTCAAATCAGCTTTCCATTGCAATATCAACCAAAGCCAACTCATCATCAAAAGTAACAGCCATCAAATAATCGGTGATATCTGGTGAAAACTGAATATCAACAACCACAAAAGCCTCGTCTTCTTCGGGATACAAGCCAACCCGCGTGATGTTGAGTTTAGATAGATACAGCGCTTTAGTTACCTCACCAGTACCAAATAACGACTTAATTTCATCATCATACATCTCTGCCAAATGATGCTCCAGATAGCACCCAGCGGCTTGAGATGCTTCACCCAACTCATAATCGTCAGCGATGGCTTGATGGGCTGTTTTTAAATGATGTTCGATATTAGTGATAAACTCAGCGACTTTGGCCATCCGGTCCGGGTTGATGGTTTGTTCGTCAAAATTCAAATCGACTGCAATAGTACTGCCGCCAACCGTTAGTGCACCGCTGTAGCAATCTTGCAAATTCTCAATATCGATTTGTCCAAAAGGTTTTAAATTCATTCGTTTACTCTCTGGGTTATACCCGTCTCTGGCCCCTTGATTTTAATTTACTGACTTTTAACGGGTTTGTTTGATTTCAAGATCTCTGACCCCTTGATTCCAAAATAAAAAAGGCAACCACCCGGTTGCCTTTTCAATCTTTGAAGCCCCGCGCAGCGGATATACTAAAGCGGCACCGCCGATTAAGTCAGGCCATCAAGACCTATCTGTGGATCAAAATCAGCTTCGTAATCAACACCGTCTAGACCAAACCCAAACAGCTGCAAAAACTCGTTGTGATAACCAATGTAATCGGTCAGCTCATCAATGTTTTCGGTGGTGACTTGTGGCCACAATTCGGCGACTTTTGCTTGTACGTGTTCGGCCAGTTCTTTGCCGTCCATTCGCAGACGGCCTGCGTCATCCAAAATACGCTCGCCGGTAGGATACAAACACTTATTGAACAAACCATAAAGCTGTTCGATACAACCTTCTTGAGTGCCTTCTTCTTTCATTACTTTGAACATCAACGAGATATACAAAGGCATGATTGGGATGGCAGAGCTTGCTTGAGTAACCACGGCGTTGAGTGATGCAACAAAACCTTTACCGTTGACAGGTGCTATTTTTTTGTTGATGGCAACAGCGGCGCGGTCTAAATCTTCTTTGGCTTTGCCGATGGTTGCCTTTCCATAAATGGGCCAAGTCAACTCTTTACCAATGTAGGTGTAAGACACGGTTTGGCAGTTTTCACTCAGCAAACCGGCGTCTTGCAAACGGTTAATCCACATTTCCCAGTCTTCGCCGCCCATCACTTTAACGGTGTTGGCAATTTCTTCTTCGCTGGCAGGCTCTACAGTGGCCGACTCAATAATCCGCTTTGAAGTGTTCAAAGTGTTAGCTGTATACGCTTCGCCAATGGGCTTTAACGTAGACATATGGGTGATGCCAGTGGTTGGGTCGGTTCTGCGTGGAGACGCCAGACTGTAAACAACCAAGTCGATTTTGCCCATTTCTTTGCTGATCACGTCTAACGTTTTGTCTTTTAACTCGTCAGAAAACGCATCGCCATTGATGTGTTTTGCCCACAAACCTTCGGCTGCGGCGGCTTTTTCAAAAGCGGCTGTATTGTACCAACCAGCTGAGGCAGTGCGGCGCTCGGTGCCTTCTTTTTCGAAGAACAAGCCCAACGTTTTGGCACCACAACCAAAAGCTGAAGTAATACGTGTCGCCAAACCGTATCCGGTAGACGCGCCAATAACCAACACGTTTTTAGGACCGTTGGCAACAGCACCCTGTTGTTTTACATAATCGATTTGATTTTGCACGTGCTTAGCACAGCCAACCGGGTGTGCATTGGTGCAGATAAAACCGCGAATTTTGGGTTTAATAACCATGATAATTCCTGTTGTATTTAACGGGTTAAATAGTATTCTTTTTCCGAGATGTCATGATATTTTTTGACCTGTTCGAAAAACTTGCTGTAAGAGTCGTAGGCTTTTTTCATCGCAGGATCTTTGGCGACTTCTTCAGCCATTACCGCTTGAGTTGCAACTTTTAATGCAGCCATAATTTCAGGCGAGAACTTGCGGAGCTTAACCTTGTGCTTGTTAACCAACTGCTCTAGCGCCTTATAATTTGCGGCGGTATATTCGTCGAGCATGTCTTGGTTGATGGCTCTTGTGGCGACTCTCATAATGGCCTGTAAATCTTTTGGCAAACTTTCAAGTGCTTCTTTGTTGAACGTGAATTCGAGTACGGCACCCGGCTCATGCCAAGGTGAATAGTAGTAATACTCTGCCGCTTTATAC
>JABSOG010000513.1 GCA_013216025.1 Algicola sp.
GCAATGAGGTGATTTTGATCACCTTAGGTTCGACATCGGCGCCGAGCATGTGGTTGGCAATATTCCATTTGTCACTGCTGCGGTAACGGAACATGTCGATAGACAAGGGGGCAAATTGTTCCCGCAGTGTTTCATACTGCTGCCAATCGGCCAGTTGTGCTTCGCTCAGTAGCTCAATGTTTTCGTCAATTTCAAGGTAGGCATCGGTATTGATCAACCAGTTTGTGTCGAACTGGTCTTTGAATTTGCTTTCGCCGGTGATGAGATAGGCACGTAGGCCGCCAACACTGATGGCAAATGCCCCTCTGGAGTCGGATAAATGTTTAAATAATTCACGGTGTTCTTCGTCCAGTTCTTGCTCTTGTTCTTGTTCAATCACGCGGGCCAGAAGCGCCAGCATTTGACTAGCTCGGGGGCCAGCTTGTTCGCTCAGTAGTTTTAGCGCGGGTTGATTGCCGGGCGTTTGCGCTATGTCTTCAATATTTTCCTGGCTGGTTTTTAAATCTTTGAGTAAGGCTTTTACCTCATCAATACGGCGTACACTGTCTGAACTCAGATGCGCTGCGAGGGTGTTAAAAGTGGTGATGGCCTGTTCAATTTTTTGCCAAGCCTGAGCGCGCTCAGTTTTGAATTTGGTGGCGGCGTTGGCATCGTTGCCCAAAATCATGTAACCGCGTAAAGCCGCCAGAGATTGGTTGATGCCATTGGTCAACTGGCTTGCAGTGATAACCGCAGGATAGCGTATTTCGGTGACCTGGGATTGGCTGTGATTCATGTCGCTTAAGCTTGAGTAACTCAACACGGTGCCGATGATCATTAAAATAATAATGGAGCCAAAACCCAAATTGAGTTTTGCGCCTATACCGAGGTTTTTGCTAAAACTGAATTGCATTAATTTGCCTGTTTATTGTTGGATGCAAAAGGGGTTTTGTGTTGTGAGTATAGTTCAATAACGCAGCTGCGCCTGTTTATAGAGGCACAGTTTGGTGGTAAACAGAGGGGGGTATTTGGGTCGGTTACAACAAAAACATCCTTTTATAACCGTCAACCCTGTGTTTAAATAAGGTCACTGCTTGGTTTTCAAATTACTGCGTTAAAACAAGGAATTAAACATTGTCGAACCTGCTTTTGCCCACCAACGAAAATGACTTTGAAACCCTGTGTTGTGATATTGCCCGAGAAAAATTCCAAGACAATGACGCGCAAAAATACGGTCGGCGCGGTCAAAAGCAATGGGGTGTAGATATAAAGGCTATAGACCGTTCGGTTCCCGGTGGCCAGTGTGTTGTTATCCAGTGCAAGTTCAAAGGGGTGCACAACAAGCATGATTTGGCACAAGCGAAAAAAGAACTGAAAAAGGATTTTGAACAAGCTCATGCCAGTGACCTCGAATTCACCAAGTTTATTTATGCCTCAACCTTGCCCGCAGACAACAAGTTAGACGATTATGCCGCTGCACTGGGCGAACCACACGGCATTGAAGTCAAAGTTTGGTCGATTGATGATATCAAAAAAGACATCGAATATTACCCAAGGTTAAGGCGGTTATACACGGCAGGCACCAACAAACTCGGCGTAACCGTCATTAATCAAGATTTTGTTGACGGGCTGCTTTTGGCCGGGGAAACTGACGAACAACCTTTTACCGACGATTCCAACGTTTTTCGCTTTTACAGCGGTTATGCCGGTAATAACGAACAGTGGTTGGGTGTCCTTAATAACCTCGATGCACCCAGACGCCAAAGCAGCGCCATCAAGGCGCAGGTTGAGATGCTGATGGCCAAGAAAGTGTTGGAATCGCGAATTGCGGCTGTAGTGTATGGTAGCGGCGGCAGCGGTAAGTCTACCTTGTTACGGCGTTTGGCTATCGACAATGTGGTTGAAGGCAAAGACTGCAACAATTGGTGGGTCGAAGATATTGATGTGTTTCTCGAATTCGATGCCAATTGCATTACCGACACTAAAACCCAACAACACTTGATGTTTGTTGAGGATTGGTATCGTAACGTAACTTTTGACCAAGGCAAAAAATTGTTTGTGTGGTTGAAACAACAATCCAATGTACTTGTGTTGATAGGTGACAAGGTCAATAACGGAAAATACCGCGACCACCTTTACGACGGTTATTGCGAACAGTTACAACCTTCCGACAACAACGCCATTTTATCCCATATTTTCTCTGAAGATGCCCTTGGTAGGCACCAAGCATTGCGGCCTATTATTGAAGAGACCCAATCACAGCCGCAACTGTTGGAACATGTTTCTATATCCATGGTGTTATTCGTTATCGCCTGGCAATACCAAAATCAAGCTATTTTTCATTGAGTGAGACTGCATTCCTGAAAATTGCAGTGAACTTGGGTGGTAATGATAATTTGGCAAAACGGATAAAGGTTGAGGGTTATCCGAGTCAAATGGATTATTTGATGCATAAAATAACCTTTATCGCTGCTAATGATAAAGTGGTTAGCAGAATGCACTTTAACCATGATGTTATTGCTGAACAAGGCATCGCCCCAATTGGGGATGATAAGTTTGTTTTGGCTACGTTCGACCAGCACGAACTTTTGGATTCGCTTATTGAGCAGGGTGAAGCGCAAGGGGCTTTAATGCTGTGGCAGTTAGCAAATGTTACAGATAGCCGCAGCGTAACAGATGACGGCTTCGATTTGTTATTAAAATTGCTTAGGCTTGATGATGTGTTTTATTATTATCCAAACCTTTATTGCTCCACTGACTGTGATTGTTCAATTGGTTCATTCGTATGAATGTAGGTATAGTGACGGAACGTTCAAACACTGAGTTTACTTATGACCGCTACACAAAATATTGAAATTGAACAGCCACTTTCTGAAAATATTTCTTTGGCTGTCAGTATTGCGCAGTCATCTGGGACTGTTGTACCAGATGAAGCAATTGAACTTGCGCGTAGGGTAGAGAGTGGAGAATTGTCGACAGATCAAGCGATTGTACAGGTGATTAAAACACACTAATTGTCATCGAATAATGAGTAACCAACCTGTATGAGTCTAGGCCTTTTCACCAACCAACCCCTCCAAATAACTCACCTTATCCTCATTCTCAACCCGGTCATAAATATCATTAACTGACACCGCCACATCAAGTAACGGCAAATCAACGTTATCACCAAGGTAATAATACTGTGGAATAAAACCAGCAGCTCGGCTCAATATCGAGACTTCGCAATAGTCCTGTTCAATCAACACATAATATTCAAGGGAGGGTATTTGTAGGTATTTGATTTGTTTGGTTGAATGGTCAAACGCTCGGGTATTTTTGGATAAAACTTCAACAATTAATATTGGGGCGTGTTTGATGTAGGTTGTGTCGTCTTCATGAGGTTCACACACAACAACAATGTCAGGGTAATAGTAATCGCCCAAAACACCGACTTGCATATCGGCCATGAAAGGTTTGCAGGGGCTGTTCTTTAGTTTGAAATTTAACTCGGCGGCTAAATTAAGCGAGATGGTGTTGTGGTTTTCGCTGGCGCCGGTCATGGCGTAGATTTCGCCATCTATAAACTCAAGTTTGTTGTCTGCGGTTCTTTCACGGGCCAGATATTCAACGGCGGTGAGTTTTAACTTTGAAGCCGCGACCACAATTTAGTCCAAATAGAGAATATCAGTGAGGCATTAGTATTATCTAGCGTACATGCAGATTAAAAGGCCTATGGATTAAGCCCCGCTTGTAAATTAAGATATACGATCACGCCAGTAATCAGGATCCCGATGAAGATGCATAACGGCAATAATATAAATCAAATCGGGCTCAATTGAATACAAAACACCATAGGGGAATCTATTGACCAAAACACGGCGAAATTTGTCGTCTAATAGCTGCCAAGCTTCTGGCATGGATATGGCTCGGTCAATGGCTCGTCTAACCTCAAGGGCAAATTCCCGTCCAAGCCCCATACTTTTCTTGTCATATTGGTCAATTGCATCACACAGGTCGTATTCAGCCTGTTGATCAAGGACCGCTTTCATTCGTATTTTTGCCAAATTTTATCAAAAACACTATCGACATCTACTGGTTGGGTTTTGCCTTCATGGTAGTCTTTTAGTCTTTTGTCGGCTTCTTTACACCAAGCTTTGTCTACATCGACTGTGGTTGGCGTGATACTGCGTAATATTGAATCTGCGATCAAAACTCGTTCTTCAACAGGTAGGGCAATGACTTCATCGATCAATTTTTGGGCATTCATAAGCGCACCATTTTTTTCAACATTCTGAATTCAGTTTACTATAAACGATTATTAATGTCTCTGTAGTCTGTTTGTCCAAATGGTTCATTCGCATAGATGTTGGTATAATGTCGGAACGTTCAAGCACCGGGCCTAATCTATGACAGTCACACCAAAGAACAAGCAAGCTATTGAAACTGAAGAGCCGCCATTGTCTAAAAATATTTCGTTGGCGATCAGTATTGCTCAGTCTTCAGGCACAGTGGTGCCAGAAGAAGCAATTGAGCTTGTGTGCAGGATAGAAAGTGGTGAATTGTCAACACATCAAGCGATTGAACTGGTGATTAAAGCGCATCAATAATTAAAGTAAAAAAGCCTGACAAATGTCAGGCTTTTTGATTCTGAGGCAGCTTTGCCATCAATCTTGCAATAAATCGTGTAATCAGTATTGCAATGACATCATGGTGACAGGTAACAGCGCCGTCACACAAAACATAATGCCCATCATTAATAAGTAATTGTCCCAGAAGTTTTCTGCCAGCTTGTCTTTGTGGCTAGACGCTTTTGCTTGACCCAGGTTTATTTCAATTGGTTGTAAGCGGTTAAAAACTTTCATTTCTACTTCTCCACTAATTCTACATGCAGTGTTTTCTATCGCTTGTGCCAGTCAGGGGCTAACCAAACTTTCATTGCGTCCGTATGAAATTATAGGTCACTGTGGTGTTGAAAACGAATATGTAGCGTATAAATTTTCCTTTTGGGATCATTTACACTATTGAATAACCTTAATCTCACCCGCCTGCTCAAGCCAATGAAGCTTAATGGTCAGGGTTTTTTGGGCTTCGTCATAATCAACATCTTGCGCGCGCTCAAGGCTACCGGTGTAAGTTACCTCAACAGGCTTTTTCTCGATATGATGAATCACCAATTTGATGTTGCGTTGGGTAGGCATTCCAACATAACCGTTGCCGCTGCGTTTTAGCTTGAACGACAAGGTTTTTTGATCTGTTTGCTGCGCAACAAAATCCAACAATTCAAAATGTTTACCGGCCAGCGAATCGGCGCTTTTGCCATCATCTTCGTACATTTGCGCACTTGAATATTTCACATCCGGGTCAAAATAGTAATCTAGCGTTAAGTCTTTGCTGGAGTAGTCTCGGGTGGTATTCACGGCTTTTACGGTTGGAATTATCGAACCTGCTTTGACCAATACCGGCAGGGTGTTCAAATCTAGCGGAAACTGGATGGTTTGCCCGCCTTTATATTGGGTGTCGCGCCAATAGTCGACCCAATTGCCTGCGGGTAATTGCACATCAATTGATTTTAAATCAGGGTCGGTTACTGGCTTGACCAAAAACGCATCGCCCCACATGTACTGGTCTTTTATGTCGATGAGTTTGGGATTGTTTTCATCGGCAAAAAACATTGGCCGCATTAAGGGCATGCCGGTAGTCGAGTTTTGATACGCCAGCGTGTATTGATAGGGCATTAAGCGATAGCGCAATTTGATGTATTCTCGCACTATGCCTTTAGTTTTTTTGTCATGAAACACAGGCTCTGGCGCAATGGTATCGTGGCCATGAGGACGGTAAATCGGCTGAAATACACCGTATTGCAACCAACGCACATACAATTGCTGGTTGAATGCTTCGCCACCAGCAAAACCGCCAAGGTCAGAATGGGTGTAGGCCATGCCAGTTAAGCCCATTTGCAACGACAGTTCAACCTGCGCTTTTAAGCCACTCCACGAACGGCTGACATCGCCAGTCCAGGGGATTAACCCAAAGCGTTGCGACCCGGCAAAACCCGCGCGCATGATCATAAATTGTCGTTTATTGGGTGAATGTTCTTGCAAAGCCTGATTGACCAACTTGCCCCACTGGTGACCATAAACGTTGTGTACTTCGTCTGCGGTGGCGACCAAATTGTTATGTTCAGACAGCGTGTGTAGCATGTCGCCGGGGTGTACTTC
>JABSOG010000514.1 GCA_013216025.1 Algicola sp.
TGCAATATTATTCAACCCGAGCTTAAAATCACGGTGCAGATTATCTCTCTAAACTGGCATTAAGTGATGAAGGCAAGGGCGTACAGTTAACGATGTCTTTCACCGCACAACCACAAACTTTTATGGCTAAAGTCTTGTCGTTTATAATGGCACCGATGATGAAAGGTTCAATGAATAAAATGCTGGCCAAAGACTTGTCTGATATTAAAGCTTTTGTAGAGCGCAAAGGTAGTTGATTTAAGCAACGCACTACTGGCACCAAATGGCCAAAATCAACAGGATTTAGGCTTATTTACAAATTTGAGGTTGATGGCTTTAGACCTGACTTACACAAGTCGAGTGTGGAATCTATCCGTATATTTCTTCGACAACAAGAGGATAATTCAATGGCTACAGCTCGACTTTCTTTACAACTGGATGCTGAGGTTAAAGCCAAAGCAGAAAAAACCGCTGCTTTGCTTGGTCTTAAAAGTTTAACAGAATACGTGGTGCGTTTAATGGACGAAGATGCGGCAAAAGTTGTTGCAGCGCATCAACACATTACCCTTGAAAGCGACGATTTTGATCGCTTTATCGCGGCATGGGACAAAACCAAGTTGCCTAATCAAGCGTTACTTGATGCCGTCGCATACACCAAAGAACAAGGATTTAAGTGAGGCGTCATTGTGGATTGTTTAACCCTCGTAGCAAAAATCGTTTTTTTTTGCATGAATAAACCAAAAAATGCTTCCGCGGAATCATTTTTATATTGTAGACAAAGATATTAGGGTTTATTCGGAAGCTCTAGGATTCGTTCGAGCCTTTGTTTTACCCGCCAATTTGGCTGCATCCTTCTGTATATTCTGGCCCATGTCCACGACTAAAAATAAAACCGAATATTTGGTTAGCTCTTTGAAATAAATACATTCGAAAGCCACTACATTATCGTCTTTACTGTGGGGCGATATCTCATCGCCAAAGGAAAATCCTGCTGGCACTTCTGTTCTGGCAATATATTTTAAGCGTGTAATTAGTGCTACTTTTTTGTTTTCATCAAGATTCTATATTGACAGACAAAATGAACTGCAGGGCTTCGATATCTGTCAAGTCCATCTTGTAGTCGGTTTTGTCGCAATATTCAGCAGGTGGTAACAAGGAGTTAAATCGCTCTCTTAAGATTGAGCGAGCTTCATGAGTAGAACGTTTTAAACTTTCAATTATCAAAATATACAGCCGTCTTTTTTTTGTCATTATTATATGACTATGTGATAGAAGCGGAGTAGGGCGCTGGCCAAATGTAATGAAAAAGCATTGGCCTATACTATGCGAAGGGGTGAGAGTGGACTTATGGCTTCGGATTATTCTGACGAGCCCCCAGAGATAAACGCTGCCATATCCTCATTTTGCACGCGCTCGTATATTTCGGCTACGTCTAGTGTTAAATCAATGGATTCAAAGTGGACCTTGTCGCCAAGCACATAATGCGTGCCTTGCCAGTTACTGCTTTTGCGCAAAACTTCGATGTTGACAAAGTCTTGCTCAATTAACACATATTCTTTTAAGGAAGGGATATTGGTATAAGCCAGCCGTTTGGTGGTCAGGTCTTTGCGGCGAGTGGATTTAGACAATACTTCAACAATGATGACCGGGGATTGGGTAAAATAGCGCTGTGACTGATCAAAATCACACACCACCATCACATCGGGATAGTAGTAGTTTTCGCCGACATTGACCTGTATGTCTGAACTCATGGCTTCGCAAGAAGAGCCTTTAAGATGGGTTCTGAACTCGCCACTGATATTAGCGCATATTCTCTGATGGTCGATACTTGACCCCGCCATGGCATAGACTTGACCATCAATCAGTTCATGTTTCACTTCACTGATACGCTCACCCGCCAAATATTCTTTTGGGCTTATAAATTGTTGCTGCTGTGATACTGACATTAGTGTACCTTCATTTATCGAGCCGGCCTGAAGGTAAACTACCACTTGGTGGGGTGGAATTCAAATCTCCCCAAGACAACGTACCAGCTTAGCAGCCAAGACCTTAATCTGTATCAAACAAGGATTGGATGCGGTTGCCTATTTTGCCGCTAAGTCAATACCTAGAAAAGCCGCGGCTTTGGCCACATATTTGTTGGTTTGCATCCAAGCTGCTTTGAGTTCGTTGCTGTTAGACTGGTCTTGAAGTGCATCCCATTTGGCCAATATATTTTCTGGGGTTTGTTGTTCTGGTGATAAATAGATGCCATCGGTTTCTTTGATCACCACTCGTGCATACCCGCCAGCACCGCAGCCTAAAATGGCGCGGTTTGGCGCATCTTCGGCCACTAGTGCCATTAAACCTGTGGTGACAGACTCAACTGTCATCATTTCTAATATACGCTTGTCGTCAATCAAATCTTCGGTCATTGCAGTGCGGGCAGTGGGAGACAAACAGTTCACTTTAATGTCGTATTTTTCACCTTCTATACATAAAGTATTCATTAAACCCACAACGCCCATTTTTGCGGCACCATAGTTGGCCTGACCAAAATTGCCGTATAAACCTGATGACGATGTGGTCATTGCGATGCGGCCATAACGTTGTTCTTTCATGATAGGCCAAACGGCTTTGGAACAGTTGGCAGCGCCCATTAAATGCACGTCGACCAACAACTGAAAGTCTTCGATGGGCATATTGGCAAATGATTTATCACGAACAATACCGGCATTATTCACTAAAATATCAATACGGCCCCATTGTGCCATCGCTTGGTCAACCATTGCCTGCACCTGTGTCATGTCAGCCACATTGGCACCGTTTACAATCGCTTGCCCGCCTGTTTCGATAATTTCTTCAACTACAGCCAACGCGCTTGGTGACAACGAACCGTCTTCGCCACCAAGGTCATTTACCACCACCTTTGCACCGCGCGACGCTAATGCAAGGGCATGAGAGCGGCCCAATCCTGCGCCTGCGCCGGTGATTATCGCTACCTGTCCGTCATAATTTATTGGCATAAAATCTCTTCTTTGTTGGTTGCTTTAAATTGGCATACATGGGGATACCAAGGTCTTGTCTTGAATCATGCTTTGGTGGACACTATCATACCAAAAACGATCACCTTAAATGATCAAAATGCTATAACAGCCAAGGAGAGTGACCAAAGATGAAAACTATCGGTATGTTGGGTGGTATGAGCTGGGAGTCTACAGCCAGTTATTATAAAGCAATAAATGAAGGTGTGAAAAATGCGCTTGGGGGTTTGCACAGTGCAAAAATATGCCTCTACAGCGTAGACTTTGATGAAATAGAAAAATTACAGCATCAAGGTTTGTGGGATGAAACAGCCAAAATACTCTCAACGGCAGCGCAATCTGTCGAAGCTGGTGGTGCCGATTTTCTGTTGATCTGCACTAACACCATGCACAAAGTCGCGCCACAAATCGAAGCTGCTATTTCGATACCGTTGTTGCACATTGCCGATGCGACCGCCCAAAAATTGCTAACCGATAATGTAAAGCGTGTTGGTTTACTTGGGACCCGGTTCACCATGGAAGAGGATTTTTATAAAAGCAGGCTTACTGAGCGGTTTGGAATTGAAGTGGTGGTACCCGAAAAAGCGCAAAGGGATGTTGTTCATGACATTATCTATTCAGAGTTATGCATGGGTAATATCTACCCTCAATCAAGAGCCAAATACCTAGAAATTATTAATCAACTGCATGAACAGGGCGCTGAGGCCATTGTTTTAGGCTGTACAGAAATAGCACTGCTAATACAACAGCAACACACTCAAATCCCTTTGTATGATACGACAGACATTCACGCTAATCAGGCGGTCAAGGCCGCGTTGCTAGGTTAATTAGTACTCACTAATAAATTCAAACCTTCATCAAGAGATGTTCAAAATCTTTTAATGCGGCAGCGGCGGTGGCCTGTGGGCCTGAGTTGCCGCCGATAGCAATGACATCACCCATGACATCAGTGGTGATTCGAATGGCTTTATTGTTGCCCGCAACCAAAGACAATGGATCGTCTTTGGTTAGTGCTTGAATACCAACAGTGGCTTTATAGCCCTTGGGTTGCCTAGATAAAACACCGACAAGCTTAGGCACAAGGTTTTGCTCACGCCATTGGTTGATTCGCTTGGTGGTGACATCTTCAATGCCTTCAACCGATACGTCATCTATGGTGAGAGTGGCGCCCAAGCCAAAGTTAGCCAAAATCAATAGTTTGCAGGCGGTATCCCAGCCCTGAGTATCATAACTTGTGTCACTTTCGGCAAAACCACCGGCTTGTGCACTGGCAAGCGCTTGGGCAAAGCTGCTGCCTTGTTGCATCATGGTATCTAATAGAAAGTTGGTTGTGGCATTTAAAATCCCCTCGACCTTTAGGACTTCGCAGCCCTTTAAGTTGTAGTCGAGCAGATCTATGGTCGGCAGTGCCGCAGCGGTGGCCCCACTGATTTTTAGCGTTGCCCCCGATTTACTAGCAAGACGCCGCAAGCCCGGGCCATCGAATACCAGTGCGCCTTTTGAAATGGCAATCACATCACGTTTGGCCTCCAGCGCCGACTGGATATAAGCATAACCGGGTCCGCCAGTACGAAAATCACTGGGTCCTGCCTCAATCACGACATCAGCACCACTTTGTAAAATAAAATCAGGCCCAGTCAGGCCTTTTTGTTGTTGGTTAAAGTGCCCCTCTTCAATGCCATCGAGGTTAAACAAACCAGCCTTAGAGCCGCAGACGGCAACCAATCGCACATCTAACCCATATTGGCTTAGATAACGCTCGCGTCGGCCAAGTAAAAGGCTTGCTGTTGCCCGTCCTACGCTGCCAAAGCCGGCGATAGCGACTCGTAAAGTTTTCATTATTTAACTGCCTTCTAAGGTGGTTTATTTGCGGGCGCAGTTTACCACGAACCAAAAACCAGTGACAAATGGCGGTGTAATGCTAAAATTTCGTCGCGAGGCAAACCAGAGGCCTTTGGTGAATTTACTACAGAGAGACGAGAAAAAATGAAGAGAGTTTTGGCCGGTTTGGTCCTTATGGTTTTGAACGTTACGGCCTATGCAACTCAACATCCGGGGCCGCAATTGTCAGTCAACAAATCGGCTGTTTGTTCGATGTTTTTGGCGCAATATAGTAAAAAGTATCACAGCACTGTCGACATAGATTTCGCCAGTAAAGCAACGGCGACTTACCATCAAGACATGGTGATTACCTCTAATAATGTCGATGAAATCAAGCCGATAACCTTTACTGCGCCTTTTGAGCAAACCAACACCCATTGGCTAAAATGGACGCCTATTGCAGGATTAAAGCATAAATTTGTGTGGCAGGGATTTGCCACTCAGGTATTGGCTATAGGGTCTAAAACTCACGATCCACAAAGTGTGCTGCTGCTTGAGGTTTATACCATTGGTTGGAGAGGGCCCTATTACAAAGTTCACGCGATAAAACAAGTCGATTTAGATACCGCGCTTAACCAGTTACCAGTCGATCAGAATGCCTTATTTGAGCATATCAGTGTCCCAAATCAGTTGATTCACCCTGCGCCAGACTCTCCAGTCATTTTTGAATATAAACAGGGCATTTATCAGATCACCGACGATAACACCTTAATGAAAGTCAACGCTGATGCTGGTCTTGAAAAAGTCTGTAGAATTGCCGAACAAAACCCGCCTGACTTTAGCTCTGCACTGGCTTTAGAATCGATAGTGAACCGGTCGATCATGACGCAAGGCATAAGGCATATTTCAATGTATTATGGTTCTAAGGGCAGCCCTTTTTATAAACTGACAACGCCTTTTAAGGTGGCTTTACTAACGCCTTGGAAACTCGAACTCAAGGTTGATGGCAGCTGTATAAAAGGCGCCAAATCGTGTAAAAGAAAAGAACATGTTGATGATATTCTTGAGCAATTTGGCAATCTTGGCCGCTGGAGTGGTCGCGAGTTGTTAACACTGAAATACCATATTAAAGATACCGTATTGGCGTTTACTGGTTATTATAAAAGTCACTTTAAATACGATGACAATTATGCCAAAGCGCTGGCCACTCATACTGTGTATCGGTTTCTTTCACAGATTTTACAAAACGACGACCCCACACACAGAAAACCTGAGTCATCGAAATATCCCAATTGGTTCGGCAAGACAAACTTAATGCTAGCTGCCCATTTTAATGACCTTGATACGATAAAAAA
>JABSOG010000515.1 GCA_013216025.1 Algicola sp.
CCCATAACGAACGCACCCTTTGAGTGTGTTAATGCCGCTACTGATAGATAAAACGCACGGGGTGACATTCGGTTGACAGATTAATTCACTTTTTTTGTTTTTTCGCCTGCGGCTTGGTTGGCCGTTAGCCACTAAAAGATTAAAAGCATTTAACACGGAGGCACGGAGCCGCGGAGGTTCACGGAGAAAAGACAAAAGCAGAAGAAAAGATAAAAGTTATAAAGAAGAAATGTATTAGTCTGTTTTTGCCTTTGCTTTTAATCTTTCCTCTTTCTTTCTCCGTGCCTCCGTGACTCCGTGTTGAGATCTTTTGACCTTAGCCCGGGGCAGCACCGCCCTAGGCTTTCTCACCCACCTCGTCAGTCACAATAGTCAAATAGGGCGCAATGGCTCTGATGCTGTCCAAGATCTGGTCTTTGGCATTGGCTGGCATCTCTAGCCCGTCAAAGCCGATGATGTCGGCGATTTCGAGGTGTTTGTGGCTGTAGTTGACCAACCGGTAGCGGTGGGCTGATTCTGCCGTGAGAGTGTGGTATTGGTTGTAAGCGTATTGTTCTAAATCTTCTGGCAGGCCGGGCATTTGTAGTTTGAAGCCGCCGGGATAGGCGTTTAGGGTAAGTTTGGGCTCTGAGCCCACTATGTTCAGTGGGGTGCTCAAATCGGTGGCCAAAAATATTCTGGGGTGACCGATACAGGCTTTAAGCGCTGAATAGCTCGACAGTTCGTACGATGCGCCTGCACCATAATAACGGTGGTTGTAGTGGCTTTTGATGGCTTCACAAAGCTGGTGGTCTTCGGCACTGAGTTCGGCTAACAGTTCATGTTCTTCTTTGAGTTGTTTTAATGAAACTGCACGTCCTTTGGTCCAGCCTTTGGTGCCGAGTTGCTGTTCCCGGGCTTCGATGCGCTGGGGTTGTTCATCGGGATACATCAGCCAAACCATGCGGGTTTTCTTTTCGTCGAGCTGTGAGTCGGCTGTCTGTTGCCCGGCGTTTTGTCGTATTGCGTTTAACTTGTCTAATGCCTGTAACCACAAGGCCTTGGTTTTGATCAGGTTGACCATGTCAGTGCTTGGCAACGACCAATTTTGTAAATAACCGCTGCACAACACATCGGCTTTGCCGCTGTGTTCTAACAGGCTGGCACACAGATGGGCAAACCAGTGGCTGTTGACGTTTTTCATGTTTTCAAAATAACGGGATAGATTCTGGACATATTGCGAGGGCAGTTTTTTGCCGCTGTAAACAATACACAAAGCGTTTAATATGTAGGCCAGTTGAAAGTAGTAATCTTGTTTGAAGTCACATATTTGCTCACCAAACACTGGCACGCGAGACAGTTTGCTTTGCAGTACTTCGGCGAGGTTTTCGAGGATGTCATAACTGTCGGTGACGTATTCAAATTCGTTGCTGCCCACCTCAAAATTCATTGCTTCTTCGATCACTTTGTCGAGTAAATGCGGTTGGTCTTGATAGCCGGTTTTTAGCAGGGCCAGCAGGTAAAATATACCGGGTAAACCACCAACATAGGGGGGCTTGGCGTAAACCGGCTGACTTTTGGCGGTTTTGCTGCGTTCAAACAAATCAATAGCAGCATAAAAATCTTGTTGCAAAAAGGCCTGCCAACCTAACAGAGACAGGCTGTAGGGAGTTGATTCGCTTTGTGACAGCAACGGTGCCGCTTTGTCGATGTCTGCGCTGAGCAGGTATTGTTCTGCCAGCAGCAGTTTCATGTTGGTGCAGCAATGGCCTGCATCTGCCAACGATTGCAATAGGGTAACAACTTCGGTGTTGTCTTTGTTGTTGGTTCTCAAAAACAGTAATAAGGTGGCAAAGGCCTGATATTGCAAGGTGGGCGAAATCGACAGAAAAAAGTCTCTTTCAAAGGGAAAAAAGCAAAAAACCACCAAAGGAAAGCTGTCTGATTCGTTGATGTGCTGGGGATCTTGAGAAAATTCAAACAACGCCTCACATTGCTCATAGTTGCCCTGGTAAAAATGGTCTCGACTTTGCCTTACCCTGTCGTTTGCGCCTTCGGCCGTCCAGCGGCTAGAGCAGCTTAACGGCATGACCTGTTTGCTTTTAGTAATGATTTCATCGAGGCTGCCATTGTCTATGCAGGCTCTGGTGAGGGCGTGATGCAGGTGAGGTGGCAGTGATATGCCTTCGTCGCTGATATCCAATAGTTCTTGGTCAGTCAGTTGTTGTTCGAGTGTGTCGGTGTAGTCCTTGCCCAATGAGTCAATATTACCCAATTTGTCCAGCAGTTGTTTGAAATGACTTTGGCTGATGGGTTTGGTAAAAACGGCCAATACCCGCAACATGGCCCGAGTCGATTCGGCACATTGTTGGTAGCTTTTCAGCAGGCTTTCTACATGCTGATTATTATCGATAATAAATGGCATTTTGCGGGGCTTCCTTCCACAGATTTATATTGAATAGCTTAACATCCAAAGCATACAAAGATAACCACTGCATGGGAAGCATAAACTGGTACTTGTTTTACAAATTTCGTTTTTAAATCGGCTTATTAAACCCACCCCCCCCCGGGGTTTCGATGACAAAACTGTCACCAGAGTCCAGCGCGTACTGGTCGCAACTGTTTAAGTCGACTTGCTGACCATTGGCTTTGATTACGCTGTTTTTACCGGGTTTTCCGGGGCTGCCACCAAACAGTCCAAACGGTGCCTGCTGACGATGATTGGACAATATGGCTGCTGACATCGGTTGGTTAAAGCAGATTTTTCGGATCACCCCATTGCCGCCGTTGGCATCACCAATGCCGCCTGAGTCTCGGCGAATTGAGAAGGCATCTAGGCGCACCGGAAAACGCCATTCGAGCACTTCCGGGTCGGTCAGGCGCGAGTTGGTCATGTGGCTTTGAACGGCATCGCAGCCATCCCCATGCAACCCGCCGCCAGTGCCACCGCAAATGGTTTCGTAGTATTGGTATTGGTCGTTGCCAAAGGTAAAGTTGTTCATGGTGCCTTGCGATGCGGCCGATATGCCCAGCGCACCATACAAGGCATCGGTGATCACTTGTGAGGTTTCGACATTGCCTGCCACCACCGCCGCCGGGTGTTGCGGGTTTAACATGCTGCCTTGGGGCACTATTAAGGTGATGGGTTTTAGGCAACCGGCGTTGAGCGGGATATTTTTGTCGACCAGCGTTCTAAAGACATATAACACGGCCGCTTTACACACCGAAAACGGCGCGTTGAAATTACTGTTTTGTTGCTCAGAGGTGCCGGTAAAATCAACTGTTGCCCTTTTGTCGTCAGCAGGGCCCTCTATGGTGACTGTCACCTTGATTTGGCAACCGTTGTCCATTTTACAGACAAAACTGCCCGAACTGAGTTTGGCTATGACTTGTTTTACCGAGAATTCGGCGGCGTCAATCATGTGTTCCATATAAGCCGCGACCACGTCTTCACCGTATTCGCGGTGAATTTTGGCTATTTCGCTAATCCCTTTTTGGTTAGCGGCTATTTGGGCTTTCAGGTCGATAATGTTTTGCTGGATATTACGCACCGGATAAGGGTGTTCGGTGAGCATTTTTTCAAGGGCGACTTGATTGAAATGGCCGTCTCGCACGAGCAAGAAGTTATCGAATACAATGCCTTCTTCTTCGATGTTTTTGCTGTGAGGTGGCATTGATCCTGGCGTTAGACCGCCAATGTCGGCGTGATGCCCCCGTGAAGCCACATAAAAAACCACTTGTTTGCAGGCATTATCATTGCCAGTGTTAAACACCGGGCTGACCACGGTGAGATCGGGCAAGTGAGAGCCACCATGAAAAGGGCTGTTGATGAGATAAACATCACCCGGTTGCATGGTCGTGGCATTTTGTTGGGCGACACTGATCACGCTTTCGCCCATTGATCCCAAGTGAACCGGCATGTGAGGGGCGTTGGCCACCAGTTCGCCGTGGTGGTTGAACAAAGCGCATGAAAAATCTAAGCGCTCTTTGATGTTAACCGAAGTCGCGGTGTTTTTAAGCACCAGCCCCATTTGTTCGGCAATGAACATAAACAGATTGTTGAACAGTTCAAGCCGGATGGGGTTGACGGCTGTGCTGAGCTTTTTGTTACTGGCAGATAGTTCGTTGTCCATTCGGGTTAACACTAGGTTATTACCCGCTGTAACGACTAATTGCCAATTGGGTTCTACCACTATGGTGGTTTGGTGTTCAATTATGATGACTGGACCATTGAGCACCAAGCCGGGGTGAAGCTGCTCGCGACGATAAAAAGGGGTGTCGAGCCATTGTTCGTCGCCGTCAACACTAAAGTAAACCGCACGGGTGTCGGTTGGGTTCAGCGTATGTGCATGGATGATGTGCGGCACTACCGATTGCTGCGGTTTGTCTGCTTGACCTGTGCCCTCGACCTGCACGGATTCGATGATAAGCGCGGTCGATTCGCTGATAAACCCATACAAATGTTGATGTTGGGTTTCAAACTGTTCGCGCAGGTTATGGCTGTTGAGAGTGTCGATATTTACGGCAAGCCCAGTGTCAGTGCCTTGGTATTTAATCAGTAATTGAGTGCTGAGGGATATCTGTTCGGTGAGAAATCCCTGTTGTTTCAGTGCTTTAGAAACCGTTGCGTCGAGTTGTAATATGGTGGTGTTCAGCTCGGATATCACATCGGGCGTTAATGTTATTTCGATGCTTTGCACCCGGATCACTCGAACTTGTGCCAAGCCCATACCATAGGCCGACAAAACGCTGCTCAGCTGGTGGAGAAATACTTTTTTGATGCCCAGCGCATCGGCCACCAAACAAGCGTGTTGCGGACCTGCGCCACCAAAACAGCATAACGTGTACAAACCCACGTCAATGCCGCGCTGTACTGAAATGTGTTTTATCGCGTTGGCCATGTGTTCTACCGCGATTTGCAAATACCCCTGAGCCAGTTGTGCAGGGGTCAGGTTGGCATCTGAATTTTGCTTTTGTTTGATGGTTTTACCAAGGACATCAAAACTGTCGGTTACTGCCGACTTATCGAGTGTTTGGTTGTGCGCTTCACCAAATATCGCTGGAAAAAAATCACTTTGCAGTTTACCCAGCAGCAGGTTGATGTCGGTAACCGTGAGCGGTCCTTGATTGCGATAGCAGGTGGGGCCCGGATTGGCACCGGCAGATTCTGGGCCGACACTCAATCTTAAACCACTGTCAAAACCGTCATAATCGAGCTTTGAACCACCGCCAGCGGCCACCGTGTGAATTTTCATCATTGGGGCCTGAAGCCGAACGCCAGCGACTTCGGTGTCGAAGGTGCGCTCGTATTCGCCGTTAAACAGGGCTACATCTGTGCTGGTGCCACCCATGTCGAGACCGATGATTTTCTCAAAACCGGCTTGTTTGGCGGTTTCTACCATGGCAACCACGCCACCGGCCGGGCCTGACAATACCGCATCTTTGCCGTTGAAGGTGTCGGCCTGAGTCAAACCGCCGTTGCTTTGCATAAATTGCAGTTGGCAGTTTTCACCGAGCTTTGAGGTAAATTGGTCGACGTAACGGCGCAATACCGGAGTGAGATAACTGTCGACAACGGTGGTATCGCCCCGGCCTATCAGTTTCATCAATGGGTTGACTTGGTGTGATACCGACACCTGCGTAAAACCAATGTCTTGTGCGATTTTTTCGGCGGCTTTTTCGTGCTGGTGATAGCGGTAACCGTGCATAAAAACGATGGCGCAACTGCGCAGGCCAGCATCAAACGCTTGTTGAAGTTGTTCGGTTAAGTGTGCTTTGTTGATTGGCGTGATCACTTCGCCGTGCGCCGACATTCGCTCTTTGACTTCAATCACCTGACTATACAAGAGTTCGGGCAATTCTATTTTAAGCTTGAACAAATGTGGGCGGTTTTGATAACCAATGCGCAAAGCATCGGCAAAACCACTAGTGATCACCAGAACTGTCGGTTCGCCTTGACGTTCGAGCAGGGCGTTGGTGGCGACCGTGGTGCCCATTTTGACAGAATCGATCGGCTGATTAGACAAATCCATGTCTTTTTCGAGTCCTAACAAGGTTTGAATGCCCCGCACGGCGGCATCTTTATAGTTGGATGGGTTCTCGGATAACAGTTTGCCCACTGCCAGTTCTCCCGAGGGATTTTTGCCAATGACATCGGTAAATGTGCCGCCCCGATCGATCCA
>JABSOG010000516.1 GCA_013216025.1 Algicola sp.
GGTAAACCGATCCGCTATACGGCCATCCCGACTCAAGACGGTACTTCAAGTGATTACTATCCTGAGAGTTATAGCGGTTCTTCTGTCAGAGGTGGTGTGCATTGGAACTCAGGTATAGCTAACCTGGCTTATGTATTATTGGTCGATGGCGGTACCCATCCACGTAATAAAACAAACGTAAACGTGCCTGGTATTGGCTTGGCTAAAGCGGAAAGAATCTTTTACCGTGCATTAACGACCTATATGACTGCAAGCACAAACTTCTCGCAAGCAAGAACAGCGACAGCCAATGCTGCCAATGATCTTTACGGTGCATCTGCAAAAGCCGCGGTATTATGTGCATGGTCTGCTGTTGGTGTTGGTAGTGGTTGTTCGCCAACTCCAACTCCAACTCCTACACCAACGCCGACTCCAACACCTACACCTACACCTACACCTACTCCTACTCCTACTGGTGGTATTGATGAGTCAAACTTATCCGCATCGACTAGTCAGTCGCTTAACTACAGTATGTATGTACCAGCGGGTGCCACAAATATTAAATTCAACACCAGTGGTGGTACCGGTGATGTTGATATGTATGTGAAATTTGGCTCTGTTCCAACAGATTCCAGCTATGACTGTCGTCCATACGCAAACGGTAATACTGAATCTTGTACAGGAACATATACAGGCGGTACTTACCACGTTCGCCTGAATGCTTATGCTACTTTCAGTGGTGTTAAGTTGACAGGTAGCTACACGTCGACTCCAACACCTACGCCGACACCAACACCAACACCAACACCTACTCCAACACCTGGGCCAATTAATAACTCGGAACACAATATCTCAGTATCTAAAGGTGGTTGGAAACACTATACGCAGGCCGTTGGCAGTGGTTACTCGTCAATGACTGTCACTATGAGTGGTGGCTCAGGCGATGCTGACTTGTATGTTCGTAGAAATGCACAATCAACCAGCAGTAATTATGACTGTCGTCCATATAAAAATGGTAACAACGAAAGCTGTAGCTTCAGTTCACCAGCTTCAGGCACATACTACTTAGACATGTATGGTTATTCCCAGTCTTCAGGAATTTCATTAAATGTGACCGCTAATTAATAAGCTAATTTAGTTCGGTTCAAACAAAAGGGGCTTTTTAGCCCCTTTATTCTATAAAAAAAACAATAATTAATTTTTACAAGTTGGAGTTTACCCATGAAAAAAATAATAATACCCGTACTGGCAACTAGCAGTCTGTTGATTTCGTCTGCTATGGCTGCCCAAAACATTCCCCCGGTCGCCAAACACGCTCACCCGGCTGCCTATGCCTCAGCTGAAAAAGTGTGGATCACCATCGGTAGTGACGCCGATAAAAAGTTGAAGTTTAATCACGGTTCGATGATCAACCTCAGCGCATTGCCACAATCGCTTGCTGATGACGGTCAAACCGTTATTGCCAGTGTGCCTGTCGCACAAATAGACAATCTCAGCGAATTTATGCATGATGAAATGAATCGCTGTGGCGGTTTTTTCTTTCATGAAACGCTAGAAGAAGCACAACAATTCGCGGCCAAAGTGCCAAAGTTTAACGCTCAGTTAGCGGTTAACTACACCATCAATAATGCCGCTGCTGCGAATGCATTGTTGGGTCAGGTTAATACCAGTAACATGACTTCAACAGTCAATTCCTTAAAGGCTTTTAATAACCGCTATTATTCCCAACAGTCGGGTGTTAACGCCGCCAACTGGATCAAAAATAAATGGACAAGCTTAAGTAGTGGACGTTCAGATATTTCAGTTGAACTATACAATCACAGCTGGGCGCAGCCCTCTATTATAGTCACTATTGCCGGCACCAGTAGTTCTGCCGACATTGTGGTGATTGGCGGACATATAGATTCTATTAACGGTCCTAGTCCAACCACAGGTAGGGCGCCGGGCGCAGATGACAACGCATCGGGGATTGCGGTACTCACTGAAACACTCAGCGCCATTGTTGCCAGCGGGTTTAAACCGAAAAAAACCATTAAAATCATCGGTTACGCTGCCGAAGAAGTGGGTCTGAGAGGTTCACAAGCGATTGCTGCGAGTTATAAAGCCAGTGGTAAAAGCGTAATCGGTGTGGCTCAATTTGATATGAGCGGTTATAAAGGCTCTAATGACCTGGATCTGACCTTTATAACAGACTATACCAACGCTGCTCAAAATCAATTTATGAAAAATCTGGCAGCCACCTATCTGCCGACTTTGTCAGTGGGTGATAGCCAATGTGGTTATGCCTGCTCTGATCATGCATCGTGGAATAATCAAGGATTTGCGGCATCGTTTGCGGCAGAAGCACGGTTTAACCAATCAAACCCAAATATTCATACGGCAAATGATACCAGCTATGATGTCAATCACTCAGTTAAGTATGCCAGGTTAGCCTTGGTATATGCTGCAGAGTTAGCGAAGGGCAGTGCTGGTGGAACTCCAACACCAACTCCAACACCAACACCTACGCCAACACCAAGTGGTGGTATTAGTGAGTTAAACTTATACGCATCTGCTGGTCAGTCGCTTAACTACAGTATGTATGTACCAGCGGGTGCCACAAATATTAAATTTAGCACCAGCGGTGGTACCGGTGATGTTGATATGTATGTGAAATTTGGCTCTACTCCAACAGATTCCAACTTCGACTGTCGTCCATACAAAAACGGTAATACTGAATCTTGTAATGGCTCTCAGACTGGTGGTACTTACTACGTTCGCCTGAAAGCCTATGCTACTTTCAGTGGTGTTAATTTGACCGGTAGTTACACGCCGACGCCTACACCAACTCCGACACCTACACCTACACCTACACCAACGCCTGGGCCAATTAATAACTCGACTAACAATATCTCAGTATCTAAAGGTGCTTGGCAACACTATACGCAGGCAATGGGTAGTGGTTACTCGTCAATGACTGTCACTATGAGTGGTGGTTCAGGCGATGCTGACTTGTATGTTCGTAGAAATGCACAATCAACCAGCGGTGCTTTCGACTGTCGTCCATATAAAAATGGTAACAACGAAACCTGTAGCTTCAACTCACCAGCTTCAGGCACTTACTACTTAGACATTTATGGCTATAACCAGTCTTCAGGTATTACATTAAATGTGACCGCTAACTAATTAGAAGTTCGGTTCAAACAAAAGGGGCTTTTTAGCCCCTTTTCATTTAATTAAACTTAATCATCCGCTGTTTAGGTTGCAGGCGGAATATAACCTACCGGTTTAAAATGGCAGAATATATTGGCAAATGCTTTGCCTTTAAGCGCTATTTCACGGCCGTGATCCAGCCGGGCACTTTCATAGAATACCATTTCGCCAGGTTTCATAATGACTGAGTGTTTGCGGTAATAGTTATCTTCAATTTGCAGTGGCCAGTCTTCTCGTACATCTTGATGGATGTTGATGATACAGCTGATGATATGGGTATTGAGTCTGTCTCTATGGGTTTTTAACTTGGCCGTATCGTGATACGTACGTATACCATAGACAAACGTCGGCTCCAACTCAGTATCGGCCCATTCTTCCAATACCGGTTTCATGTGATCATGAACTTCTTGCTTAAGCGCTGGTGGCAAATCGAGCAGGCTACTGGGCGCTCGTTTTGATTTTTTACCATTAAGTTTCTTACCCTTAATGAAGTCACCGTCGACAAATTCTTCAACATGGTTGGCGTGATTGGTGTGATAAAAATCGGTGATTTTTTTGAATAAGTCGTCTGGTAAGCGTGATTTGGTAAAACCAATTTCGGTGTAATTTGGTACTTTTTCGTTGGGTGTCTTGGTCATCATCGGACCACGACCACCGGTGCGGAACCACTTAGTAATAATCGCCTTGGTGCCTTTTATGATAGGGCAACCCTGATGTAAGGCATTATGATTACCCTGGCCATCAGGCAATAGGTTATTCCAAATGATAGCGGTGCCCATCACTGGCTGATGAGTGAAATCTAAATTCGGGAAATAGGTTGTGCCACCTTCTTCGACGTCATTGAGGTTAATAAAGAAGGTGAAAGTGCGTTGACCGCGACCGTTGGCCATATGGGCCTTTTCATCGGCTTCAAAATAGTCGGTATGCGCCTTGAACTCTTGACCCTCCTCATAAAACTGACCTTGTAGTGGTTCAGAATACGAAGCGTCAATGCCTATCATCTTACAAATGCGCTTATCGATTTCATCAATAAAAGGGTCATTCAACTGACCTAAATCACAAGTGCTGCTGGTGCGAAAGCTGCTGTCTTTGTTTTCATGATTGCACATCAGCGAGGGTCGCTTCATCTTTTCGATGAGCTTTATTATTTTTTCGCATTCTTCTTTATTAAGAAAATTGTCAATAACATGCAAGTCGACCAAATTGGTGTCGAGTTTACGGGCATTGTGGAAAAAGATCCCATCGCTCTTGGAGTGAGCAACTGCCATGTTTTGATTTGCGTTGCGCTGCGCTTCTTGTTGTGCGCGCAACGGGTTGACTATAGTGGCGACATTACCAAGGGGCTCAAAATTCATCTGCTTTTTTATTTGCTGATGGGTAAACCCTTCATCTAATAGAATTTTAAAAATGCCATTTTTATCGCAGCCGGTAGATACGTTGTGATCAATCCAACTAATCCAATCTTTAGTGAAAGTCGCCATCGCTTATTACCTGCCCTGTTGTTGTTGTTGAAATAGTGTTGTTGAAAACACTTTAACTTATATATGAAAACCAAATCAATAGTTTACATCATTTACATTGTTAACATCATTTACTTGTAGGGTGATCCTATCCTAAATTGTGCAGTTTGGTCAATATATAAACTAAACAAAAACCTATTTACTACCAGTAAAATCTCAGATTGTATACAGGGTTTTAGCACTACACACATTTAACATATTTGATATAAATAACAGATTATTTGCCTTGAAAACACGAACATCGTTGATTTCACCGTTTTAAACCCTAATAAGCAGCAGTTATTCTGGTTAAAATAGAATACCTACCGGTTATTCTTTTTAATTATAAGATATTTCATAAACGGCTAAAAAAAGAACACTACAAAACATCTCAGATAAAACAACTCGTGCCATTGGTTCGTTATTGACTGATAAATAAAGAAAAATATAAAAGTATCGGTATGTAGAGCCTGTTATCTCATTTTGCTGCTTGTTTTGCTGATAAATCTCCCTGTATGGAATCTTTTACGGTTTATAGGGGGATTTCGTATTTGTCACTTTGCTATCGAAGGTGATAGTTTTGTGTTTTTAATCAGGTGGTTATTGGTTTATTTTGCATAGATACCTAGCCGAAGGCTTGATAGAACTGTAAGTAATAATGTACGCGATTTACGTTTTTCGAGCTGTTTCGGCTTGAAATGTTACCTAGTTGTAAGTGATGTGATTTTTGTTAATGTAGTTTTGCATCCCATGACACAGCAACCAATGAAGGTTAAATAATTGCAGTCCAGTTTGGGATATACGCCAAAACAAAATCTAACGTTTGATAATAAAAATACAACAATAGGAATCATCATGAAATCACGAAATCCAATGAAAGCACTTAATCCAATTGCCGCAAGTATAGCGGTGATCTTAGGCACCTCTTCACTGAGTGTAATGGCTGGAAATGCCGCTGTTGTTCAAAACCAGTCAGCTATTGAAGCGCCTTCATTGGTTGCTGGACAGTTTGGCAGTGCGACTGCACAATCAACCGTTAGCGCTTTAAAAAATATTGTTGCCAACCACGTACTCTATCAAGCCAATGGTAATGAAGACTTTACCATCTCTAAACAGTGGACTGATGAACTGGGTATGCGTCATACCCGTGTGAATCAAACCATTAACGGCTTAAAAGTGTATGGTGCGAACATGATTGTACACAACGAAGCGGTTGCTGGCGCAAACGTCGGTTTAGTTAATGCCCAAGCGAAAAGTAAAATCGTTGGAGTCTCTGGTGTTTTAGCTGTTAATAATGCGTCTGCAATGACCATGATGGCAGTACAGGCCAGTGGTCAAAAAGCCACAGCAGCTACGAGCGTTGCGAGCAAAATTGGTGAAGTGAACAGTGAGCTGACTGAACTGTCTTATGTTTACTTACCTGAGTCTGATGAGACCAAACTTGCTTGGAGAATCGAAGTTTCTTTTAACGATGGCAATGGTCATCTTG
>JABSOG010000517.1 GCA_013216025.1 Algicola sp.
TCTTGTTTGACATTGTTCACCTCTGTTTGCGATTCTACCCGCTTAGTGAGGTGTCTAAAAGTACTGGGGCGGATCAGACCACCTTGAAAAACACCGCACCCAAGGAAACCACTCCTTATATACTCAGAAACACAGCAGAATTTGATGGCATTGGCTACGGCAACTTCTAAGAGCAGTTAGTGCCTGACAGAAGACCAATTTTAGAAACTTCGATCTTGAGCGGTGAATTAGCAAGTAATACGGACACAAACAACAGCGATGGTGCCCACCGCCGTGCTGATTCACCAGAACATAGCAAGACTATACGCAATATACCGTTTATTGGGTATACTAACCAGCATGTATGGGCTATATTTATTTTTAATTATCTCTACAGATATTGCGCTAGTTTTTGTCTGCAACCCTACTTATATTTGCAGTTAAAGTTGAGGTTTACAGTAAAAAATACATAATTCTAGTCAATTCCCTTTACTCCTCTTTCTTTGTAACTTCAAAGAAAGCCGCTTTATTATAAAAAATCCGGTCAAATCCAGCGCTATTTATCTTATTTAGTTTCAAAGCAAACTCTTGTTCATCAAGAGCAAAAAATATTCGTTCTTTCGAGTATATTACACCTTCCCAAATGGGGTCTTCATCTGCCCCATCAACCTCAGTATCCAAATAAACCCGAACCTGAGCTGAGCCATTAAATAACCTGATAGGCTGAATTTTTATGTCTGTGCCCTTTACGTTCAGTTCATACTTGAAGTTGAATAAGCTTTTGGGTTTTACCCAAGTTTCCTTCTGCACAACTTGCCAATTGTCTGGTATTTTTTGTTTTTTTGTCAACTCCACCAAATCCGAAACCGTATTAAGTTTATTGTTCTCTAAATTGAGAGTGATGTCATATTGTTTCGAGATATCGTAGAAAAGCTCCGAGCGTTGCGCTGCATCGAGATTTAATGAATCGCTCATTTTGATGCTTGCAATCGGTTTTTCAGACACTTTACTGAATTTATCCAGTACAAACTTGGAAAGCTTCACCCCATCAACACCGACAACAGGAACGTCGATAGCAGCATAAGCTGGCGATAACAAAAAACCCAATACAGCTCCAGCATCTATTTTAGATGCAAGAGTAGCTCGCCATTCTTGTGGTGCTTGCCATGAAGGTTTATCTTTATAGGTGAAAATCTCAATCCCTCCAGACATGAAAAGTGTAATGCTATGCCACCAAGCAAATTCCAATTCCTCACGGACAACACAATTTGCCATATTGGCTTCGCATTCTGCCTTATTTTCATTGAAAATCAAGATTGGTGGCGTTGAAAAAAGCATTGGTTTATGAATGCTTATCCGGCCATCAGTATCTGAAATCATAGAAGTTCTAGTGCCATCATATATTACCGAGATCCTCTTATCCGTGTATGCCCGCCCTAACGCATCGCTTTCAGGTACTAACAACTTCACACTGACTTCGATAAAATGATCGCTGAACATTTGATTTACAATATTCAGCAGTACAAAAATAATAAATGGGATCACAATAATACGCCCAGCTGGTGGCAGCATTATGACTAGCTCTTTGATTTCTGTTAACAACAATTTAACTATGTCTTTTGCGGTTTTTGCTTCACTCACAAGTTTTCTCCTAAATAACAGCAATATTTGATATAAATCAAATTTCAGTATAGTTGATACATTGATAGATAGGGAACAGAGGTGGTGAAGACAAGGAAAAGATTCGGCTTCAATACCACCAACACGAGGGCCAGTCTTGAATCTTGAATTCATTCAATTTACGTTTATTTACGAATCAGTGTCGTAAATCAATCTCACAACAAGGACCAAACAGATTCTCTGCCAAATCCCCTTCCCTCCGACTGCTATTCCTTTTGCGGCTTTACGCGTTGGTGATAGTTTAATAACAAGCAAAATGCGACCAGCCAAAAGGCTTAAAAACATGTTATGGCAAGAAGTAAGAGAGACATATCCCACCCAATGGGTAGTTTAGAGGATATATCTGCACACAATGTTGCAATAAACGGATTTTTTAAGAACTCTCTGTTGTAAAAGCTGTTGAAGACTCAATGGCAGCCCACTCCAAATACCGCGAATTACATAGAAAATATCCAGAACGTGAGTTTCTATTTGTAAGCACAGAGAAAGCACTTCTGGATGTGACTGTTCACCGTTGGGTAGGTGCACAAATGAAAGCGTCCGAGAACAATCTCGCTGAGTTCTTTCAAGCATCACCTTTAAATGGCATGATCTTGGATTGTGATAGAGATAAAAATGACGCAAGAAAAGTAGAGTTGTAAGCCAAGCCCAAAAACAACTAACACCCCCAAACACCAATATCCCACGATTTAAACGACAACTGACGCTGCCAAACTTTGTCATCCCATAACACTTTTGGGTCACGGTTAAATATCACCAAATGCGCCTGTTCAGCACCCAACTTGTCTGCATATTCTGCGGTTTGCTTTAGTCCTTTTTCAATACAGGCATCCAGTGCGCCATACAAAATTTTCAACTCAATCACAATCCGCTGTACATCACCATAGAAACCATCATCACTGGTTGGCCATTCAATGAACAAATCGGTTCGTTTTCGGCCCAATGCGTACTCCCGGTTGATTCGGCCACCGCCGTTTATGATCCGCTGCAAAAAAGCCTGCATCAACAACTGGGGCGCAGCTTCTTTGTAGTCAAAGCGTTCGAGCCAAATCTCGGCGTTTTCTCGAAAGAACTGTTGAAAAGCCGCCAACAGTTTTGGCATATCAATGCGGTTATCCGCATCAAGATACCAAGCCTGCTGGTGTTCAATGGTCATTTGACAGCCCCACGACAGCTCCCTTGGGATCACCTCTTGATAAATCCGGTTGGCAATGGTCAAAGCCCCATTTTGAGCGCGAGACAACAAGCCCAAATCAACAACATACTCAACATCATCCGGATTCATTTGATATTGGCTTACCCCTTCGAGCATTGGGGCAATGACGCTGTGCACCCTTTTTTCTTTGAGTTTATCACTGAGCTGATCCAAATGGGTGACTCGGGAGTAAATCAACCTTTCGCGAGCGACCAAATAATCTTCCAAGTCGATGAACGTTTCGCGGTCCCTGTTTTTTTTCATATTCCAAGTCATTTCATGGCCCAATGCATTGACCAGCCATGGTTGACCTTTTGTGTCCTGCCACAAGGCGTCGAATAATTCTGGCGCAAATTGTTGGCCCGTCTCATCAGTATGTTGCTGGTATAGATGACTAACCTCAGCCTGACTAAAACTCCCCATCCGCAATGATGCAGCTTTGATATTAAACGCACTGCCACCAGTAATTATCTCGCCACCGCTATGTATCCGATAATCCCGAACATCTCTAATTCCACATAAAACGATACTTTGCGGGAAAGCACTCGGGCGTTCATCGTAGCCGCCCCGTATTTGACGTAATAATGAAATCAAGGTATCACCAACCAAGGCATCTACTTCGTCAAGAAACAACACACAAGGTTTTTCGCTGGTTTCACACCAGAAGTTCAGCAATCGAGTCAACCTATGCCCAGCGCTGATAGCATGTCCTTCTTGTGTCAACCATAGTGTTAAAGCGGTCGTTTTGAGGTGCACCCGGGCTTGATGCGCAATAGACTCACATACCGTAGTCATACCAGCGTCAACATTACTACGAGCAGCTTGTGCCGCCTCAATATTGGCATATAAAGCGGTATATTCCCCTTGTTGATTCAAATCATGCATCATGTTACGCATGGTGGTGGTTTTGCCAGTCTGACGGGGGGCATGAAGAACAAAGTACTTTTTGCTCTTGATTAAATGCTGTACCTCTTCCCAATCAAGACGGCTCAAGGGATCAATATGATAGTGATCAGCCTGTATAATGGCCCCTTCCTTATTGAATTCTCGACTCATGATGATCTTCTCCAGTAGATTGACTCTACATAAAACAACAATTAATCAGTGCGTTACTGTTAGTTTGATTATATCGGGTTTGGCGGCAATTGAATAATGCTGATTTTATATGGACTGACCTATGACCATTGTTTGATGTGAAATTCGTGTGGCTTGAGAATGAGGGGTTTAATGTCGTATGGGATCAAACGCTCAATCCCAGCGAGCCTTGGCTAGACAAGTTGTTGAACTCGATTGAACAGGCTGCCGCGAATCACCTAATGGGGTCAACCACTTTCAACCCCTCTATCCCCTCAAAATCTTTAACGTTATGTGTAACAACAGTTTGATGATGTTCAAGTGCTGTCGCAGCAATAATGGCATCCCCCAACGACATTTTTCTTTGCTGGCGTAGTTCACGCTGCCATTGTAGTGGGTCTTTTATCTGGGCAAATAGGTTTTGATTCGACGCTTCAGCCAAAAGTTCAGCCAGCTTGGTGCCATTAGGAACGGTTTACTTTGATTCAGACGAAGTGCCGGACAGCTTGTTTTTAAGCGATCTGACAAAATCTAACGTCTGCTCTCGCATTTCAACTGGCAAATGGTCTACATCATCCAAGATCTGTTGTGTAATTGCATCCATCTTTTTATTCCCCTTTATCACATCGTTGCATATCTATTGGGTCATACAATTAACTTAACACCCACAATGTTCAAATACAAATTTTGACTCTGCGCATTACTTCTATCAAGCGCTTATTAGTAGCAGATATATAACCCAATTGGCAATCGTGCTAAATTGATCACCTGAGTGTCTTGCTGATCTATAAATTAGAGGCGTGTAATGGAAAAACAAAAACAACCCCACGATACAAAAAATAGGTTCGACGAAATTGCTATTACTGACGAGGAACTTCGGCAAATGCCTGCCTCTACAGATACCCTTGTTGATTTCTTTCGAACCTCTCCCTTAAGTGGAGTCGCTTTGGATTTGGACAGAGACAAAAGTGACTCAACAGAGGTTCAGCTGTAACTATTCAACCCATGGAATTAAGTATCAACCATTCGGCAATATAACACTTACCGCCAAACCACCCTCCTTAATATTACCAAAAATCAACTTACCCTGATGTGCCTCAACAATCTCCCGGCACAGCGCCAAACCCAACCCCGTACCCGAGTGTTTGGTCGAGTAAAACGGCAGTAAGGCGTTTTTAATCACTTCTGCTGACATGCCTGCGCCTTGGTCGCAGATTTGGATTTTGACTCTGTCGCCACTCATGCAGCTAATGTTCATGGTGACGGTTTTGTCTGGAGCGGCTTCGTGGGCGTTTTTGAGGATGTTTATCAGCACCTGTTCGAGCTGGGCGCTGTCGGCCATTATGGGGTCTTTGGGCATGTCGCCGACCAGTTCAAATGGATATAGAGTGGTTAATTGTTCTAGCAACACAGGCCAGTGAACCGGGGCTTTTAGTGGCAGTTTGAGCTTGGTCAGACTGGCGTAACCTTTGATGAATTCGTTGAGGTGATTGATTCGTCTGCTGATTGAATTGAACACCCGGTCGAGCCTTGGTTCGTCGAGGTTTTCGGCCAGCAAACTGCCGCTGTGACACATTGAGCTGATGGGGGCGATGGAGTTGTTCAGTTCATGACTCAACACGCTAATAACTTTTTTCCAGGTGGCGACTTCTTGTTTTGACAGTTCTTCGGTGATGGTTCTAAGTAAAAACAGCTGATGTTGCGCCTGATGAATCCGCACCGATGACACCGCGCTGTGCCACGCTTGGTCTTGTCCATTATCATCACTGACCGTGAAAATCGATTCCCCTCCTCCGCCCAGCGGCGCATGAAATTCGTCGGGTAATCGTGATGTTAATTGCGCCCAGTTTGAGCCAACGATTTGCCCATAGGGTTCAAAAGACTGTTGCGCGGCATGGTTGGCGAATACCACGGTGTCGCGGTGATTGACCAAAATAGTGAGTACTGGCGAGGCGTTGAGTACTTTGTCGAGCAGCATTTCGCGCTGATATAAGTGCTGGCGTTCTACTCTGAGTTGTTCGCCAGTTTCGTTGAATAATTCAAATAAACGACGGTATTGTTTGGGGGCTTTGTCAGTGAGACTGACAGAAAAATCGCCATCGTTAAAACACAAAAAGCCGTCTTGCAGTGATTTAACCAATAGCTCGCGCTGGTGGTTATCTCGCCGACTCAGCCAATACACAACCAGCATCAACCCCGCACCCAGCGCTGCAATACCTGTCGGGTA
>JABSOG010000518.1 GCA_013216025.1 Algicola sp.
GAGTCGGGTTGGCCATATAGCCCATCGCTTTACCAGATTGGTTATATAAACCATCACCCAAATACCTTGTATGAGAGGTTGATTGACCGGCTGCACGGGTTTCAACCGTTAAACCATAGATATCAGCCCAACCTTCATTAAGTGCACCTGACTCACCTGAATAAGTCATGTTACCTTCATTAGAGATGACACCGTGAGTAAATTCATGGCCAATTACGTCCAAGTCACTGGTAAAGTCATTATCAACACCACCACCCGCTTGACCATAGATCATTTGGCTACCAGTCCAGTAGGCATTTGCTTCACCCAAATCAACAGAAGAAATCAATGTCATGCCATTGCCGTTAAGGCTGTCACGTTGGAATGTATTCATGTAGTAGTTATAGACATCTGCCGCACCATCATGGGCACGTTGTGCAGCGCCACCCGCTGTGTTGCCACAACTTTGGTTGTCAGTACACACTAAAGAACCTGGTGCAGAATTGGTGCTGCCGCCATTTAAGGTATAAGTTCTACGGCTCATCGCTGAATGCATTTGTGGATGTCTTGCAACAACTTCTGAAGAAGCGGCGTCAACGAATACAAAGTCACGGCCTACATCGCCATTGCCATAATCCCAAGAAACGTTCATTCTCCAGACCAGTTTAGTCTGCTCTGAATCTGGTAAATAAACATAAGACAGTTCAGCATCACCACTTACATCACCAATTGTCTGGCCAACGTTCAAGGCTTTAGTGGCTTTATGTCCACTGGCCTGAATTGACAGCATACTCATTACCGACTCATTATTGACAGCCAAAACACCAGAGACCGAAACTATCTTGCTTTGAGCTTGTGCATTGACTAAACCATTGTTTATGCCAGTAACAGCTTCGTTGTGAACTATCATGGCAGAACCATACACTTTTAAGCCGTTAATTAATTGGTTTACACGGGTATGACGCATACCCAGTTGATCAGTCCACTGCTTAGAGATGGTAAAGTCTTCATTACCATTTGCTTGATATAGTACGTGATTAGTGACGATGGCTTTTAAAGCTGAAACGGTGGTTTGTGCAGTGGCACTGCCAAACTGTCCAGCAACCAATGCCGGTGCTTCGATAGCTGACTGGTTTTGAACAACAGAGGCGTTTGAAGCCATTACACTCAGTGATGAGGTTCCGAGTATCACTGCGATACTTGCGGCAATTGGGTTTAGTACTTTCATTGGATTACGGGTTTTCATTCTTCGGTGTATCCTTATAGTTATTTTTTGTGATGAAACTTTAGATTTGTTTGTTGTGTCTATTCCCAACCATATAGCAAATATTTTACCTTCAATGGTTTAGCACCCTTGGGATGCCCAACAACATTAACAAAACCAAAATAATTTACAACTGAGCAACAACTTGTTCTCAGTAACACCAAAAACACAGTGAAATAATTCCTATTGCTGAGACAAATTAACATGCCCCAGCGGGTATCTATCGACAAAAATACGCCCAATTAACACAGTTAGCCATTGATTTAATTAGCAATATAAATTATCAACCAAGAACAAAAATACACCCATCAATGCTGTAATGAATGAATTACAGCTGAATTTAACAGCAACCAATGTATCAAAATGTATCAAATTCTTAGATTCAGTTTACAACTTTAGGATTTATTGTTATTTATCAATAACTAAAGAGCCAAAAGCCACTTAAATATCATCTGAGATACACCCAAAAAAATTCTCTAATTCCATTTTGATATATGATATAACTCAATGGAATAACAAGATAACGTCCATTTTTGAGACAATAAATGCATTGCACTTGCAACATACAAAACAAAATGAAGCAACAAAAAGGCACGATTGGGCCGGTTTTCAATACTTTAAGTCAGTACCTGTTACCACTTTTAGAACACTATTTACGCAATATCGTTGTAACTCAAAACAAAAAGGGTCAATCCATCGCCAGCCCATACCTACATATGGAATTTATCTCACTAATTTGACTTTGAGATACACCAGAATTGATTTTTCGACTGATATTATGTTGTGAGGTGTCTTTAAAACGAAATGACTGGTTCAGAACAAGTACGGCAAATACTCGCGTGTATAACGTGAAGTGCAATCTGAGATAACAATAAATGTAAGTAATATGAGTAGTGCAAACATTCTATTAACAAATAGGTCGCTGCTGTTCATCTTTGGAGGGTGTCGTAGGGGCTGGCCCCGTCCATGCCCTGATATTGTTCCCGACAATATTCAGGAAAAACCACCATGGATGGTGGGAATGCCGATTGTGCAGGAGCACACAATCCGCCACTCCTTCCATGGAGATAATCCCGCGACATTGTAAGCGTCCAATAGAGCTCACCTTCCCTCGGCAAAATCCCGCTGTTAAGCTTTGCTCTCACTTTAACATTGGGAAAATATTATGAGTCGACGCATGCGTGAACAATTAATCAGTTCGCGAGAATCAATTTTTTATGATTCGGATATGACAAGGTTATTGGCGGTGTTAAAGTCTGAGTTTCTAGGCTTCGTGACAGCTTGTGTTATCCAATGGTTCCCTGAAGAGTCAGAAGATGAGCTTACTGTTTTGGTTGATGGAGCAACAGCCTCCAGTTGTATCAACCATACTGGAGCGAGCAGAAATAGATCATACAAGTATTGAGTTTTTCATAGATATTAATCTTTTGTAATATTATTAGACCAACTTAGCGTCAGAAGTTAAGACCTTGTGTCCAACTCAAATCTTTGAATAAGAGCAGTATTTTGGGATATACAAACACTTTACTAATACCGAATTTATAGTTTCGATAATAAATAACCACCACCTGTAACATGCTTTTGGTCAATAAGTTGTAGTTGGTAGTTGCTGTTTTTCCAAATGCCTTTTTCAGTTTCTTCAAACCCTTTTTGCCATACTGATGCAGGAGCTGGAGTTCCGTTGGTTGGGTCGTACGTGCCGAACTTGGTATTTACTATCCAGTGTTTACTAAAAAAGAATTTTCTCTCGGCGGCATAATCACCAGAACCAACCTTAACGTTGCCCGGACAACTAGGGTCAATAAACGTACCTGGCAATTTATTGGTAATAAAATTTTGCTCCGCTAAAATAACTTCGGCACTGTCATCAATACCTGTCGATTTAAGTAAATGACAAAATGCGCGGGCAAAACTCCCACAAGCACCAGCCTTAGCACCAGTTAAAACATCATGCCCTTTCGTGACGTACTTCCAGTTTGATTGACCATACTTCATAAACTTCGCGAATAATTCATCAGCACCTGCTTTACCGTTTGTTTCAGTTAACTCACCAACAATTGCACTTTTTGTTGCAGCTTTAACTTCAGCTAACGCCACAGCCTTTTTTTCCTGTTCAGCAGCCATTTGTAAACTACCTATTCTGTTAAGTATGTTATCCATCCCTGTAGGGTGTTCTTTCATATACCACGCTATCCAAGATGTTGCGCGTTTGATAATTATATCTAGCTCTTTTACCTCATGTTCTTTATGGTAGTTATTTAATGCCGCCGTTATAAATATAAGATCAGCAGTGAACATTGCACTCGGTACTTTACTAATACACTCTTCTGCCCAGGTTTCACTACTCATTATTTCTCGTTGAATAACTTTCGTGTGTTGTTGTACGGGTTTACTTAATTGAGTGCCGCGTGCACTAAGTGACTTAGCTTGTAAAGGAGTCGTGCTGGCACTGCTTAATGCCTTATTACCCATCACTGTGGCTTCATTTTCTAAACCTGCATTATCATTTACCGCCATGCCACCAACACTAATGGTGGGTTTTACCCGCCCCTCCATTTGCTGTACAACATGGCCAAGTTCATGGGGCAAGTGTTTTTCTTGGCCACTAGCAAGGTGAATCTCACTGCCCTGAGCATACGCATGTGCCTGCACAGTGGCAGGTTTTGCTGAGTTATAATGTACTTTAACTTGGTCAAGTGACACCCCAGAAAGGTTTTCCATTCCTGTTTTTAAATTATCAGGTAAACCTGTATCATTTTCTTTTTTCTGGATGAGCGGCTGTTGTTTAGCAGAATAATTATCAGCTATTGCCTGCAATTGAGCCGCTTGTTTCGCTTGTGGGCTATTATAAACAAGTTCTTGCAGTTTTTTTTGTACAACAGCTTCAGGTCGATTATCGACAAATTGAAAAGTAGCCCCACTACTTCCTTGCTTTGGCGTAATGCTATTCGCAACTGATTGCTTTTTATTCTCTTGTGTTTTGTCAGCGTGAGTATTCATAGGTTTATTTTTCAGGAATTTACAGTTTGGTCAATTGTCTATAACATCCGGAATACACCACCGAGTGGACTTTATTCCGACTATCTCATTATCGTTTATGGTCTAATAACACCCAGATCAGCTGTTAATAGACCGCTCTGATTTGCATTACAATAGACCAATAAGCCCCCCTTTGCCATAAGTAGTGTGCCGATAAAAGACTACTACTGTAAATTCATCTCAAACCACAGGAGTGAACGAGCCAGCAGACCCGAACACTTGGCATGATAACTATGTTTGCTCAATTGTTGATATTGATTTGGATTGGCGTAATAACGGACCAGATTCAAGCAAAGATTGTACAAAAATTGATGAGGCGGCAGATCTGCCTCTGAGCAGATAAATCAATAAGTTACGGTCCGATAATGAGTGGCAGCACTGGGTGCAACATAGTCAACCTCATTGGCAGCATAATATCGAGTTTGTTGATGAGTTGGCGCATCGATTGATTGCGAAACAATGCCATATCAATTACGGCCCAAACCATCGATTCCATCGGTAGTTTTCGTTTTCGCAGTGTTGCAACATCATGTTTTTCAATGGCAATTGGGGGTTATGGTTTTTAACTGACAATTAGCAGTCCTATTGTTTAAGCAACCAGCCACTTTAATTTTCCGCTTTCGAATCAACTAAACATGATTTAAAAGCTGATACAAAAAATTCAATAGAAGCACTACCAGATACACCGTCTCAAGAAGATGTCGAGTTGGTTAATGCAGACTGAAAATCAAGGGCCAATACCAGCAGCGGTCAATGGACTGAGGTGGCTTCTTCGGCTTCACCAAACTCAGAAGAAAGCATCAGTTATACTGCCGCTTCGGGTTATTATATGTTTGAGATTCTTTGTTACAGTGGCAGCGGGAAAGTAACCATAGCCGTTGGCAGGGCTTTGGCCTGCCTTTGCCATTGGTAGCGCCAAAATATAAACTATACTCAAACATACCAAAACAGCTGCACACCGAAAACGTATGAAACTACTGCAACAGCTTCTAGTCACTCAGTTGATCTTTCTGCCCCTGTTATACCTGATGTTATTAATTCCTGCGGTCGTTCTTGCGGATGAAAGCGCTGATGAAAAGGCCGATAAAAGGTCCTATAAAAGCGCAGCCAAAGCGGTTTTTCAGTTTGACAATATTGGTGAAGATCAGGGGTTGAGCAACCTATGGTTACAAAAAGTTTTGCAGGACCCCCAAGGGTATATCTGGGTGGCGACCCAGCAAGGATTATATCGCTATGATGGCTATGATTTTAAGGTGTTTATGCATGATCCCCAGGATCCGGGGTCTTTGGCTGACAATTATATTCAAAACCTTTACCAGGACAGCAAAGGGGTGCTTTGGGTTATTGTTCCTGGTGGCGGTTTTGCACAATATCACCCACAAACGATGAGTTTTACCAACTATAAACATCAAGCCAATAACCCTGAAAGTTTGAGTAGTAACGTGGTTATGTCGATTATTGAAGGTCAAAGCGGTGACCTGTGGATAGCCACTTTGGGCGGTGGACTTAATCGATTTGACCGCAGCAATAACACCTTCAGCCAATTCCGCCATGACCCACGCAGCCCTGACAGCTTAAGCGATGACAATGTCTATACAGTACTGCAAGACAACCAGGGCACAATATGGGCAGGCACCCGCAACGGCGGCCTGAACCGCCTGGATATTAACAGCGGAAAATTCAAACGCTACCAACACCACCCACAAAACCCCAACAGCCTCAGCCACAATAGAGTATTCACGCTGTTTGAAGATTCAAGCGCCACCCTGTGGGTGGGCACCCGAGGTGGTGGTTTAAACCGCTTTGACCGCCAAACCGACGCTTTTCAACGCTTTGGCCATGACCCTGACGATGTTGGCAGCTTAAGCAGT
>JABSOG010000051.1 GCA_013216025.1 Algicola sp.
TTAACTGCTTCCTTAACACTCTATCCTGTTTTACTGCTTCCGTTTTGACTGCTTCCTTAACACTCTATCCTGTTTTACTGCTTCCGTTTTGACTGCTTCCTTATTACCCTTATATTCCGTTTGTATCATGATTCCGTTTATACTGCTGCCGTTCCTGATTGATACAACGTCCTTCTCACTGTTTCCTATCCCTTGTTAACCACTTCCTTTTCAATGTTCGTTCTACTCGGTAACTGGTTACACATATTAAAGATTAGCTGAACAAAGCGTTATCAATAATAAGCCAATTTATATCAATTAAAAGACGTATAAAATAATAGTGATTACTATCAATGATTTAAAGGTAATTTCACTGTTATTTTATTCGATAGAAGTCAGTTTTTTACAGTCAATGTCACTTTTTTATAGGGGTTAACTCTACCCTTTTTATTTAAATCTACGCTTTTTTTTCCCACAAGCTCACACCAATTTTATGAAAAACAAGACGATAATTATTAATACACGGACAAAAAAACGACACCGTACCCAGGTAAAGATATTAAGTGGTTGTTTTTTATAATTAAACTTAAAAGAACGACCAATTTCTGACGATTTGAAATACCCAAATAATTTAAGTACACTTGCCGTCCCATTTGGGAATTCAACTTATAAACAAAGACTTAGGAGTAATTATGGAATTCAAGAAATTGAAATTGAAAAAAGCAAAGGTAATGGAATTGTCAGCGGACATCGAATCTTTGCCAATGGAAGAGACAGAAAAAGTTGCTGGCGGCATTCCAACATATATGACCTGTATCGCTGATTGTTGGAGCATCACAGGTCCGCTTTGCAACCCACCTGCAGACAGTTAATCTAGGGTAATTGCTGCGACACAAACTATTTGAAATGTTGCACGAAGGATTATACTATCAGAACCCCGGCAAATTGTTGCCGAGGGTTCTTTTTTGGTTTAGGAGCCTGTTTTGCCAGCACAACACAATATCACTTGGTACCCTGTAGCCAATGAGGCACAACATCCACAAATCATTCGGCAGGTCGAAGCCATAGCCAAACACTTAGCGCAAAAACCAGCATTAGAGCAAGGTATTGCGTTGGCGGGTGGTACTCCCGGGATCAGCCTTTTTCTAACTAATTATCAAAAGCTTATAGAGAATCCACAAGATTATACCGATGCTGTTAACGCAGGCTGGCAGATGGTTTATCAGGTGATCGAAGACAATCAGGTTTCTCCCTCTCTTTACAGCGGTCTGTCGGGTATTGCCTGGACAATCGATTACCTGCAACACAACAGTGGTGAACCATTCGAAGATTACAATGAAGAATTAGACCAGCATTTTGATCAATTACTGTCCACCCAAGTGTGGCAAGGCGAATATGAGTTGATCACCGGTCTGTGCGGCATCGGCCTTTACGGTTTAGGTCGTTGTGATATCGACAGCGGCCACAAAATTGCCGAAAAAGTGATTCATCACATAATAGCACTCGCACACACCGACAGTAACGGCACTTATTGGGCTACCGATGCCAACTCAGCTTACGGTCATGTGGATGAAAATACCGAAGAAGTGAATCTGGGATTGGCGCATGGCACCACAGGTGTCATTGCTTTGTTGAGCAAAGCCGTCAAAAAACATGTGTTGTTGACACAAACCGCCCCTTTGCTTAAAAGCGCTTGTGAGTGGTTATTGGCGCAAAAAAATGACGATCCGGCACAAGGTTATTTCTCATACAACAACCTCAAGCAATGTCAAAGCCGTCTTGGCTGGTGTTATGGCGACCTGAGCAATGCATATGTGCTGTATAAATCAGGTTTAGTGTTACAAAACAAAGCATTAGCTGATGCTGCATTGTCTATCGCGCTGGCCACTTGCAAGCGCAAAAAAGACCAATCAGGCATGGTCGATGCGAGCTTTTGCCATGGTAGTGCTGGCATCATGTTTATGTACCAGCGTTTATTTTTCTACTGTGGCGATGAGTATTTTAAAGAAGCAGCTCAATACTGGTTGGCACAGACCCTAGAACTGGCTGACAGTGCCGAAGATCTTAGTGGATTTAACTATTATAGGGGTAGAGATAAAACAGTTGAAGAAAACCTCGGTTTTCTAGAAGGATATTCCGGTATCGGACTGGCATTACTGGCCTCAATACAAACCAAAGAACCTGACTGGGATGAAGTGTTAATGTTGGGTTAATCAACAATTGTCGAGCTAAAAGACCGGCATTTGGTCGGTTTTTTTTGTGATTTAAGAATAAAATCGGTATAGCTAATTTAGATAAATCAGACATTCTTAGCTAGTGCCCATCCAGAAACGTAGTTTCTATCTGCCAATTGGCAGGATGGGCGCTATGCAGCGTAGTCGTAAGGCCTATTTTTCAATAGGTTGCGTTGTCCATCCTGACTACACTGACCGCCGCGCTTGCGCAAGGGGTGTGTTTCTGGATAGACACTAGCTAGAGCACCAAAACCATCACTAAAATTAGCTTGCTGCTAGGAAGTTTATCCTTCATATCGTGATGTAAAAAGTTGTTTGAATATGGTGAATTTTATTTTAACCATAAGTATCTGATTTAAAACAACTATTAAATTCATTCGAAACTTATTTATTATTTTCCCTTGATAAACCACCTCACAATCCTCAAATCTATTTACAGGTTGCCGACAGGGACCTATCACAACCACTTGGCCATAAGGGCATATCAAGCGGTTGACTTAAAGACACAAAACGCTCGTTCGTAATATCAGTATTGCACGCAATCTGATCAGAAGAGCACAAATCAAATATTGCTTATTTTTAAGGGTATCACTATGCGTAATTTAGACTTATCTCCACTGTACCGTTCATTTATTGGCCTTGATCACCTCGCTTCTATGGTTGATAACGCCTCACGTCAAGAAAAACAACCTTCTTATCCGCCGTACAACATCGAATTGCTGGCCGAAGACAAATACCGCATCACCATGGCTGTGGCTGGGTTTGTTGAAGAAGAGTTGGACATTGAATCACAGCAAAACCACCTGATCATCAAAGGCACTAAGGCCAAACCGACGCAGGAAAAAGAATTTCTGTATCAGGGCATTGCCGAGCGAAACTTCGAACGCAAATTCCAGCTAGGCGACTTTGTCAAAGTCATCGACGCCAGCATCGAAAACGGCCTACTGCACATCGACTTGTTGAGGGAAGTGCCCGAAGCGTTGAAACCGCGAAAAATTGCCATCAATAAAAAAGGGAAATTAATCGACGGCTAAATAAACTCCCCCGCAGCAAGCTGTCTCGCTTAGGCTCGCCTCCCACTATGTGGGAGCGGGGTATTTTATAAAATTAAAGAGCAATAACTGAATAGTTCGCGCAGCAGATTCAATCAAATCACTTATCAACCCCAACCTACCTTCACACCTTTTCAGCCATCACCCCATCCGACATCTCAAACACCTTATCTGCACTCGCAATGGTCTCTTTACGGTGAGCAATGATAATCCGCGTGATGTTCAGCGACTTTATTGCATCGTTCACGATGCTCTCGGCATTGTGGTCTAGGTGGCTGGTTGCTTCGTCGAGGATGATAATTTTGGGTTTTTTGTATAACGCTCTAGCGAGGAAGATCCGCTGTTTTTGGCCGCCCGACAGTGCCGAACCCATGTCGCCTATCAGGGTGTTGAATTTCATCGGCATGGCTTCGATGTCGGTCAAGATACCGGCCATTTTACAGCATTTTCTGACGTGCGCGGTGTCAGGTGTTGGGTCAAAAAAGCTGATGTTGTCTGCGATAGTGCCCGACAGCAGTTGGTCGTCTTGATGCACCGCCGCTATTTGTCTGCGGTAGTTGCCAAGGCCGATGCTCGACAGTTCTTCACCGTCGATTTCAATAGTGCCCGATGTCGGCTGGTATAAACCCACCAGCAACTGCATCAGCGTGGTTTTACCGCAACCCGCGTGGCCAGTGATAGCCACCGATTCGTCAACACCGACTTTAAAGTTGAGCTTTTTCAATACGTCAGCTTCATTGCTGGCATAACGAAAGCTGATGTCTTTACAGTTAATTTCGCCCTTGATCTCGGTGTTGTGGTTGAGCGTACCCGTCTCTTCTTGAGGGTGCATGACGATGTCAGCCAAACGTTCGAGGTGCAAACCGAGAATTTTAAACTCTAGGAATTTTTCTATCAGACTATAACCGCGCTGTAAAAAGTTGCTCTTGTAGGCGATAAACGCAATCAACATGCCCACCGACAATTCGTTGTTCATGATGAGTTTGGCGCCCAAATACATCACCACCACCATTTCGATGCCAAACAGTATTTCGTGAGCGGTGCTGAAGCCGATTTTGAGCTTGTTGACCTTGATGTCGGCGTTGATCATCCGCGCCAATTTTTGTTGCCATACGTTGGTGCGATCATTTTCTTTACCAAAGGTTTTAATGCCTTTGATGGCCCTCACGGTTTCTAAAAAGTTGCTGTTTTCTTCGGCTTTGGCCACTATCGACTCTTCCATCGCATCGCGGGTAAGCTGGTAGGCGGCTCGGCGGATCACAAAGTACAGCAACATCACGCATAACGATACGTACGTCAATGTTGGGCTGTAAACAAACATCAAAATCAAGGTGGTGACGGCCATCACGCCATCAATCAGCACAGTCACTACGCCATCGGTCAGCAAGGTGCGAATATGATGTGACGACATAAACCGCGACAAGACATCACCAATATGGCGTTTGCCAAAAAAGTCACCCGGCAAACGAATTAGGTGACGAAAGATGTTGAGTGACAGCTGAAAACTCATTTTGCTGCTCAGGTGCAAAGCAGCATACGAGCGAATAAAGTTGGTGGCCCCTTTGAGTAATTCGATCAGCAAAAACGCGCTGGCCAGCACCGTCAACAAGTCCATGTCGACGCTGATCAACACGTCATCAAATATCAGTTGACTGTAAAACGGCAGCACCAGCGCAAACACCTGCAATACCGCCGACAGCACAATGATGTTAAGCAATGAGCGCTTTAATCCGAGGGTTTTATTCCACAATTTCTTCAGCGACAAACGCCGGGTTTCGCTCTTTTCTTCAAATGATTCGGTCGGAAACAGCTCTAAAGCGATGCCGGTGAAATGTTTGTCGGCTTTTTCAAAAGACACGGTTCTTTCGCCGCTCGCCGGGTCGTGAATGACCAGTCCTTTGCGGGTGATTTTTTTCAGCACCACAAAGTGGTCCATATCCCAGTGCAAAATGCAGGGGGTTTGCAGTTTCACCAAGGCACCCAGCTCAAGTTTGAGCGGTCGACTCGACAAATGCATACTTTCGGCAATGTCCATCAGCCCAATCAGGGTGATGCCGTGCAGCGATACGCTGTGCCTTTCGCGCAATATCGCCAAATCGATTTTGTGACCGTAGTAGTTGAGCACCATCGCCAAACTGGCCAAGCCACATTCGGCCGCTTCGGTCTGTAAGAGCACAGGCAGGCGGTTGCCACTACCAAAATTTAACAGGGAAATATCTGTTTTCATTGTATCCGTCCGCTAATGCTATACAGGGGATCAAGCAACCATTGCATCAATGAGCGTTTCTCCAAAATGATGTCGGCGTTTAACGACATACCCGCCTGTAAGTCGATATCTCTGCCATAAGCGGTGACAAAAGGCGATTGCAGCCTGACATCCACCAAATAAACCGCTTCACTTTCTTGTCTGGGCCATTCGCTGACACCCAAACTTAGGGTCAATTCGCTGGCCGACAAAGTGCTTTTTGAAATAGTTAGCACCTTGCCAACGTAGGTACCATAACGCTGAAACGGAAAGGCGTCATAACGCAACCGAACCATTTGTCCCGGCGCCATAAAGCCGATGGCCCGGCTGGGTACCATCAATTTAGCCTCAAGTACGGCCCCCTCGGGGATAATCGACAACATTGGCGTTTGGCCTGTAATGTTGTTGCCCTGCACGATTTGTAACGACGACACAGTCCCAGCGATAGGCGCTTTGACGGTAAATGAGTGCTCACTTTGCGCCTGAATGATCCGCTGCGATAATTCTGACAATCTCAGCTTTATCGCCAATTGGCTCTCAAGGGCTTTGATATCTACCTGACTGAGCTGCATTTTGTTGGCTGCCAGCTGGTTTTGCTGTTGGGTCAGTTGCAGCTGAATTTGCGCCACCCGAGCGGCGATGCTTAATACGGCTTGCTTGGCACTGGCTAAGTCATCACCCGAGAGGTATTTTTGTTCTCCCACAGTCTTTTTTTGCTGATAGCGGGTATCAGCCAACAGATGCTTGTCTTGCTCAATCGCCAATTGACTATTAAGCACTTTGTTTTCACTTTGCGTTCCACTGATAGCAAGATTGAGGTTGGCTTTTTTAAATTCAGACAATTTAGTGACGTGCCCCAGCTCAGCTAGCAAGTGAGTTTTTTGGGTTTTGTACTCGTTTATCAGTTGCACATTGGTTTGGCGGCCTTCACTGTCGCTCGATTGTGCCTGCACCAGCGCCACAATCTGGCCTTGGGTGACCACATCGCCTTTGCCAATCAACAGTTGTTTTACAAAACCATTGCGCGGCGAAAAGACTTTCACCAAACCTTTGTCGGGGGCCAACACGCCATAAGCGCGTTGTTTTTTCTCATAATCGTTGAGGCTGACAAATACCAGCGACACGATCACAATCACCGTAACCACTACAGAGCTGATGTACAAACTGGCCGGGGGCAACAAAATAATGTCGCCCCATGCGCTGTCTTTTTCTTTGTTTAAAACCGCTTGTCTGAACATCAGTTAACGCCGAAACTTAGCAAAGTCATACACCCGATTGAGAAATTCATAAACCAGCAATTCCTGTTGGCGGGCGTTAGAAACGAACATGCGGTTCATGAACATGTGAAGGTAACTTCTGATCAGCATTTCGACGTTGATGCACAATTTACGGCCTTCTTCTAGCTCACGTATCGAAGCGATAACTTCGGTTGTCGCACTGCTGCGCCGAGCAAAGACCTGATGAATAACCTGCCATAACTCGGATTGCGCTTCAGTTGGCTTTGCTTGTTCTTCAGTCAGCTCTTGTTTATCTTTAATCAATTGTGGTTTATCTTCAGTCAAGAGGATTTGCTGCAAGTGGGTTTCGTGCAATCGATACTTTTTGCCCATTTCTTTGCGCAATACCGAGGTCTCGTTAAATTCTTTGGCAAAATTATCACGCTGACTTTTAAACAACTGGTGACGGGCTTCGGTGTTCAAACCAAAGTCTTTGGCAAGGTAATCACACCCCAGCAATGTCGCTTGCCAGCGTACGTCTGCGGGTTGCTCATCAAGCAGTTGAATAAGTGACAAACACGCCTGGCTGTCGTGCTGAAACATTTTTTCGCTGAGCCCCATGCAGTGCTCACCGCCGTAACGGTCTAACTCTTGTTGATAGGTAGCGACTTCGACTTTATTAACCAACCCCTGCTGATACAAAGGTTGCAGCAATGCATTGAGCTTGGGCATCAAAGTGCCATACAACACCTCTGGCGCGGCATTTAAGCGCAGCCTAATGTGCCAGTCTGGGTCACCAAAACGCATAAAGAACCAACTCTTGACCGGCGTTAGCGCCAACGTATCTTTAAGCAGCGGGGCGATTTTATCGCGCAATAAGTGATCGCTAGTGGTGTTGCCCGTGTAGATTTTAAGCATTAACCACTCGCCGCCCGGAATGTGCTGGCGGGTGCCTGCAACATTTTGATAAAAATCAAAAGGCGGTTTAACCGACCGAGTTGGACCTGTAGATTTGTCGTGGTGACACACCATCGGCAACAATAATTCGTGCTCAACCGGCTGACCTTTGGTTTGCGCGGCCAGTTTGAACGACTCAGACAACACCTCTTCAACGGTGATGGTTTGGTCTTTCTTCAGTTCGTTCAAAAAGGTTTGCACCGCCACTGGATTTGCCAGGTTTACTTGCAAGTTGTTGTCGCCAACACTGTAGAGGATCCACTGGGGCAATTTGTATTTTTGTCTAAACGCCGTCATTTTAGCGGTAAAGTCAGCGGCGTCGACTTTTTTGAACGCCAACCACAAGTCTGACGAAAAGCGCCACAATTGTGGTGCACAAATCAAATGACCCAATCTCACCCGCGGTAAATAGTCTAATCGGCCAAAAGCTCCGCTCCAGCCAAAACCGCAAAAGCGATAATGTTGGCTTTGCAGGCTGCACAAAAAGTGGTAAACACTCAGAGCGTGAGATGAAAAGTTGTGGGCGCTCGACAATCTGGGTATCACTTCTTTTTTGAGTCGTTTCGACCAAATCACGATGCGCCCATAAGCCACAAAAACCCACAGATCATCGATGTTTATCTGAAACTCTTTGTCGACTCCACTGCTGGTCAAAAAGGGAATTTCATATTCGCGCAATACCGGTCTGGCAATAACGTTGCCGATACGACCTTGAGGCAAATGCACCACTTCGGCGTAAATGGCCTCGGGGTTGCTGGTTTGCTCGTCTTCGAGTAACTGGCGAACGTTATTTCGCAGTCCGTTATCCAAATGACAAAAGCGGCCCAACATGCTCCCGGCAGAAGAACCACCAAAACTGCTTAGCCTAACGCTGAACTTGCCGTTATCGAGGTCTTCATTGCTGTTGGCATATAAAGAGCAAAGTGCTGAAAATGAATGAGGCATTCCATCGATGCTGTTCTCGGGAAAATCTTTGATGTCTTTGTCGGTAATTTCTATTTCGGTGGCACCGTTGGCACTCGCTGCAACTACTTTGTCCATCAGCAAACTGTCGAGTTTGCTCCATTTCAGGTCGACGCTGGCCCGGGTGTCATGGGTGTTTTTAAACGGCAACGTGCCGATAAGCGGCGATTCGTAACCGGTGTTGCTTTGCAGCGTCAGGCCCATTTCGTCATCAAGCAACTGGCTAAGCGGTACCGCCTGACCTTCGTAACGGCTGTTGAACTGGCCTATATAGTCTTTGAGCTTGCTGTTGCCTTTGTTTTTGGTTTTGAGTCGGTCGAGTTTGGCCAAATCTTTGAGCAACACTTGCGTAACGTTTTGCGACAATGACAGTTGTTCGTTGGCCTGAAAATAATCAACTTGAAACAACTTATCGCGACTTAAGTCGGGCACTAATGCTTTTAAGTTGTCGATAATGGCCTGATAGTCTTCGGGTGTGTTGTGCTGACCGTCATCCAGCTTGGCAATATCGTCTATGCCTTGTTGTAAAATGGCGTGTTGTTCAGTCAAGCCGAGTTTTAACAGAGTGTCGGCAAACTGTTGATTGGGGCAATCGCCGGTGATGTTAAGCGGCAAATCGGGGATTAATAATTGCTCTTCAATCAATGTGGTTAGGTAGGCGGCGGCTTCTTCAATCTCGATGTCATCGTGTTCATCACACAACATTTTCGCCAATTGGCCTGCCGTTAACTTGCCTTTGGCGGCCGTGAGGACACTGTCGAGAAAAATGTCGCTTTGGGCATTGCTCAAACGGTATTGGCGGCTGCTTTTTTTGGTGTTACTTTCAATAAAGCGCCACTGCTCACCCATTTTGTACAAGCTTTGATTAGGGCTCAGCGGCAGTTTGATGTAAATCTTAGGGTCTTTTAACAATGACTCTTGCAACGTGGCCAAAAAACCCATGTCGATACGGCTATTGCGTTGAATTTTAGTCGACTCATCTAGATCCAGCTGGCTATTTTCGCTGATTTTACCGCAACCGAGTCCGGCAAACAGGCCAAAGGGGGTTGAACGACTGGTCATACGGGTAAAGTATTTGACCAACGCCGCTTCGACTTTTTTGCCTTGCTTGCTGGTTGGGTCTTTATGCCAATAATGAATGCGGTCGACCAAAGAGGGCGAGGCGATATAAAGGGCTTCTTTGACGTCATCTTGACTCAACCAATCTTTAAGTTGGTCAATCAAGGTTTGGCGGTCGTCACCTTGCCAGTCACGCAGGGCCTGCACCGATTGGGCGGCAGTGCGCAAGATAAAAAAGTCGGCCGGTTTTACAGCAGAGGCAAAATTTTGAGTCATGCTTTATTCCTGATCAAAAATACTTCCCATTCCAGTTCGGGTGCCGATTGTGATGCATCGCGCACTCCTGGAGCTTATTATAGAGGTGCATCAGTATAGTCAAATTCGACCCATGCGCCAAGTGGGGTTAGTGGCACTAAATTTAACCGCTGCCAGTTGAATTAATCAATCTAATTCAAAGTGTTAGCTCAGAAACGGACAACCAGGCGTCACCTGTTTACAAATTATTGGCTTGAGAGTGACATAAATTGAGGGAGATTTACCGGCTAAAAAAACAATGGAGGCTTGCGCCTCCATTTCAACTTGCTTTAACGGTGCAATGCGAACATTACAATTCAGAAATTAAGGGAAACATGGCTCGCTGTATTCACCGCATCCTTTTGAGCCATCACAGCCCAGACTATAACAGTATTGATACGAAGTGGTAGCACCACCAGCCACTTGAGTGGTTTTTTCGCGAGGCAAGGATTCAACATCAGTTGAAAGTTCCATTACCTTTGCTTTTTTTAATTTTAGTTTTTTAAAGTCCATGATAACTCCATAATTGGTTAAGTTTTTATTAGATTTTTGCCTCAAAGGGCAACACTAGCTTAGTCACAAATTATCATAATGCAAACACACACAAATAAAACAACAAAAGGTTAACCCTTACCATACTCCGAAGGATTACAACCATATTTAGCCTTAAAACACTGGGTGAAATAAGAATGAGTGCCAAAGCCGACTTTGTGAGAAACCACGCTTGGGGCGATGCCTTGACTGAGTTGTTCAGCGGCTTTTTTAAGCCGGAAATTGCGCATTGCCTCGGCAGGGGTCATACCCAATAGGGCTTTCATTTTTCGACCCAGTTGGCGACTGCTCAGGGCCATTTCAGAAGCAAAGCAACTAACATCAAACTTTTCGTCACTATAGTATTTTTCGAGCACTTGATTGACCTGATCAACAAATGCCTGATGCACCAAGTTAACCGGTGGGGCCTGTACGGCTTCTTGTACGGGGAGTTGTACGGGCGTTTCAGACTGTGCTGCATTCTTTTCAACGAAAGCCTCTAACTTAGAAAACTCGCCTTGAAAACGCACCTGCAACAAGCGGCGAATGGCCAGCAGATTATCGATTCTGGCCAGTAGTTCGGTGGTGTTGAAAGGTTTTTCGAGAAATTCGTCGGCCCGTTGCGACCAACCCTTCATGCGGCTGTCTCTGTCGCCGCGGGCCGTCAGCAGTACGATTGGAATATGACTGGTTGCCTGATCGTTTTTAAGCGTTTGAGTGACTTCAAAACCATCCATCTTTGGCATCATCACGTCAGATATGATTAAATCGGGCAGATTTTTACGGGCCATTTCAACCCCCTCTTCACCATCACTTGCCTGTGCGCACAAGTATCGCTCGCCAAGGCAAGACACTATGTACTCGCGCATGTCTTGATTGTCTTCAATCACCAGAATATTGATTTTGTCTGAGTCGTCTTGTTCATTTTCAGCGGGTTCGATGACGGCCAGTTGTTCACGCTGGCTTGAGTTAACCTGTTCCACCGCCGAGATCACCACGGCTTCGTTCACTTCGCTGTCACTTTGGCTGCTGCTGGATATTGGCAATACAACCGTAAAGGTGCTGCCTTGGCCTATGGTGCTTTGTACTGTGATGCTGCCTTCGTGCTGTTCGACCAAGTCTTTGACCAGCGCCAAACCAATACCGGCCCCGGGCACGTAGGCGGCACTGTTTTTAAGTCGAATGAAACGTTTGAATATTTGCTTTTGATCTGACTCGCTTATGCCCTGCCCCGTGTCTTTGACGCTGATCTCAACCAACGCCTGCGATTTGGAGACGACAATAAGGGAAATTTGGGTGTTGTCACCCGAATATTTAAAAGCGTTGGTTAACAGGTTTGAGAGGATTTTCTCTAACGCATCCGGCTGCATGTCAACGTGAATGGCTTCGGTCAAATCGCTGTCAGACCGTAAATCAAAGCGCAAATCGATATCGCGATCTTGCGCCAGCGGTTTAAACGAACCCACCAAGAAATGACAGGTTTTAACCACGTCTTTGCGCTGTTTTCTCGATGGTGGCAAATCTTTTAAGCGCGCCATGTCGAGCAGCTGGTCGACCATATTCAACAGACGTTGCGCATTGGCTTGTGCCAGTGACAATTGCGCTTGAGATTTTTCGTTGCTGGCGGCTTCTATCTGGGATGCCAACGGACCGAGGATCAGCGTCAATGGTGTTCTGAATTCGTGAGAGATATTGGCAATTAGCCGATCTTTGTCTTCGAGTAATCCGGCGATAGTATCAGCGCGTTGACGCAATTCGATAGTGCGTTCTTCTATGCCTTTTTCAAGCCTTGCCGCGCGTTGCCTTAATTGGCGAGTACGTAAAGAGTTGAACAGCAAGATCAACGCGAGCACTGCAACAACATACAGAAAGTAAGCCAGTTTGGTTTGCCACCAAGGCGGGGTGATCGAGATATTGAGCGTACGAATATTGTCGTGCCAGCGGCCGTCAGGTCCGGCGACTTTGACTTTAAAAACATACTCCCCTGGCGTTATCGACGTAAAGTTGGCGATACGATTGTTGCCATCGGTTTCTATCCATTGCTCAGACAACCCCTGCATTTTAAAAGCGTATCGTTGTTTTTCGCCCTGTTGGTAAAAACTGCTGGCAAACGCAATAGAAAACCAGTTTTGCCGATATGACAGGGTGATAGCATTTGTTTTGTTGATGGTGGTGATAAGCGGCGAGCTGGCATCTACCGATTGCAATGGCACCGACTGACTGAACAGTTTGAAATCAGACAACATAATGGTGCCCTGAGCCGTTTTGGCGGCGCTCAATATGTCCGATTTTTGCGGCGAAAAACGCACCAGCCCAGTGCTGTTGGCCATAACAATGTCGCCCGAAGGCAATAAAGTGCCCATGGTTATCGACCCCAATCGTAAACCCTGCTGCGGACCAAAAGTGGTGACTTTTTTGGTTGTAGGGTCGTAACGAACCAATCCTGTGGTTGTGCCCAGCCACAACACCCCTTGTTTATCGGCAATGCTGACTTTCACGGTGCCCGCAGCCAGTGCCGCAATTGGCGTTGCTGGGATAGCAGGGGTAAATTCATCGTTATACGGCTCGGTCTGCTTTGTTTGCGGATCAAAGCTAACAAAACCCCCGCCTTCAATATAAAAGGCAATGTGATGAGTTTCGCTTTCAATCAAGTGGTCGATTTCACCAACATTTTGAGCCATCAACTCAAAGCTTTGGCTATCAGGCTTTTGACTGTAGAGATTATCTTGGGTCGCCAACCACAAAACCCCTTTACTGTCAGCGAGCAACGCAGTGATCTTGGCAGATTTGCTCTTAACCAATCGATGGGCAAAGTTCATCGCCGCCGGGTTGAGTTTAACCAAACCCTTTCTGGGGGTGACAAACCACAATATGCCACTGCGGTCTTGAAAAATGTCGTTGATATGCAGTGCGTTAAGGCTGTCTTTAAGTTTGGTAGATTGGTTGAGATTGACAATATTGTGGCTACCGGCTTTTAACAGACTGACGCCATTATAAAAGGTGCCGATCCAAATATCGTTGTTGGCGTCTTCAAAAATTCGGGTAACCGAGGCGTGATTGACCTTGTTGTTTTCTTTGAGTGGTATCGCGAAACGGTCAAAATTAAAGGCCGCCGCATTAAAACGATTAATGCTAACAGAGGTACCAATCCAGATGTTGTCATCTGATGATTGATAAATGGCGCTAACCATGTTGGCATCAAGGCTGTGTGAGTCTGTGGCATCGTGTTGAAAATGCAGGGTCTTTTGACTTTGCGGCATATGCAGGTAAAGTCCCTTGCGCCGCTGTGAAAACCACAATCGTTGTTGTTTGTCCTCAAAAATTTTATCGATATTCTCGCGCACAGCATCATCGCCCGGCTGCAATGCAGAATTGAAGCGACTGTTTTTCAGTGTGGTTCGGTTAAAATGGTTGATGCCCTGATTTGAGCCAATCCACAGGGTGTTGTTGTCGCCCAGTGCAATCGCATTAAGCTGATTGCTGTCTAGCGTTGCGATGTCACCCGGCACATGGGCAAAGTTGTCGAATTGTTCGGTTTTCAGGGTAAAACGGCTTAATCCACCACCCCGGGTGATCAACCATAAGTAACCGGCATTGTCTTCAACAAGGCCACGAATATCGTTGTGGGCAAGAGACTTGGGGTTATTGTCATCGTGAACAAAACGTTTGAGTGAGTGGCCGTCAAAGCGTAGCAATCCCTCACTGGTCGCCAGCCACATAAAACCCGATTGATCTTGAATGAGTGTTTTGATGCCTTTGGGGGTTTGTCCGGCGATTTTTTCTATTTGTTCGACCACAGGACCCGGATTGACCAAAACCGACGCCGTTGCAGTCATTACACAAAGGGGGCACAACAGCATTGTCAGGCAACACAGTATTAAACGTTGATACCAATCGACCCATTTTGTCTTTGCCAAACCGCCTCCCAAAGATTCACTACAGCTATTTACTACCAAGTCTGTAAATGTATCAGATTAGCGCGCACAAACCAGCCCCGTTGATGTCTTTATGTATCGGGTTACTGACGTTTTGTATATAACCTTTGCATTGGGGCTTTATTTTGATAAGTTATGCGTGCTTCTATAGTTCAGAAACTAATAACACTAATAACAAGGAACACCCCTGTGAAATTTAAATTATTATTATTATCCAGTTTACTCAGCACAGCGGTGTATGCCGAAACACCCAAAATACCGGAGCCGTCTTCAAAATTAGTCGAATCGACTAATTTTGCCAAACCCATAGTGCGAGTCGAACCCCATTACCCCAACAGCGCCCTGCGCAGGGGCCATGAAGGCTGGGTTAACTTAAGTTTTGTTGTCGAACCTGATGGTTCGGTCAGCAATGCCTTTGTCACCGACTCATCAGGCTTCAAAGATTTTGAAGGCTCAGCGCTCAAAGCGGTGAATCAATGGAAATTCTCACCCGCCGCCGACCAAGATGGCAACGCCATTCAACAATGTGTCAACAGCCTTTGGTTAAGCTTTACCATAAGAAACGGTGGCAAACCAGAAGGAGCCTCTGGTCGGTTCAGAGGCAGATACAACGATATCCAAGCCGCTTTTGACGCCAAAGATTATAAAAAATCCAAACAATTGCTGATTGATATGAGCAATATGAGACGATTCTCGTTGTATGAAGACAGGCAGTACTGGCAGCTTAAAGGCTATCATGCTCAGTACACCGGTGATGACAAAAGTGCCCTGTCTCATTTTAAGCGTGCGTCTACACGCGTTAAAAACTCAACCGACGAATTTGAACTGACGCTGCTCAGCAATATTTTCATTTTACAGCTTAAACAAAACCTATTCGTCGATGCACTATCGACTTACCAACAGCTTGAAAAAACCAAAGGCAGTGAGAAAACCCTAGAACGCTTCAAACCGTACCAACAAAAAATTGCCACGGTAATTGCAAGTAATAAAATCTTCTCAGTCCCCTCAACCATCGGCGAACGGGGTTTTGCTCAGTACCAACTGGCCCGTAACCAGTTTGAAATAGGCAACGTTCAAGGCCAAGTCGACAAAATTAAAGTCTTTTGCGACAACAAACAAAACACCTTCAGCTACGCTGCTGACAGCGCATGGACAATCCCCGAGTCTTGGGGCAAATGCTCTTTGTATGTTTATGGCAGCAAAGATACCGCGTTTAATATTGTAGAGTTGCCGAACAATATTTGATTCAACCAGCCTTTGCTAATTTTTAGGGTTAATTCCCGCGTGAGCACGCGGGAATACCTCAAAATCACTCAGTTCAACCCATCAAAACCAGCCCAACTATGTCTTTATGTATCGAATGTTTGGCGTTTTGTATCTTAGTTAAAAATCTATTGTAGATATATCCACCAATACGTTACACTCGCACACCGCCAGCGGGTGTCTTTGAGCACTGGCTGCGCTTATTAGGGCAATGTATGAGCAATTGCCAATGGATGTAAGCCCAAGAACCATAAAAAGGAAGTTCTTATGAAATTCAAATTATTACTATTATCCAGTTTACTCAGCACCGCGGTATACGCCGAGCAATCAGTGCCTTCCTCAAAGTTACTCGAATCGATTGTCCCCGCCAAAGCGATAAAGCGGGTTGAGCCCAAATATCCCGATTCTGCCATTCGCAGAGGCCATGAAGGCTGGGTGAAGTTAAGTTATGTTATCGAACCCGATGGTTCAGTAAGCAATGCCTTTGTGGTTGACTCATCTGGTCTGAGATCATTTGAGCGTTCGACGCTTAAAGCCATCAAAAAGTGGAAGTTCAGCCCAGCCCTCGACAAAAATGGCAATGCCATCCAGCAGTGCGTCAACAGTATTCAGATGGATTACTCCATAGGTCGAGACGGCAAACCACCTGGTGCCACCAGAAAATTCAGAAGTAAATACAAAGATATTCTTGAGGCCTTTGACACCAAGGACTTTGCTAAAGCCGGACAATACTTGGATGAACTGGGCGAATCGAAAAAATTCACTCTGTTTGAGGACAAGTTGTATTGGAAACTCAAGGGTTATTATCACCAGTACCTCGGCGATGATAGAAATGCCCTGACTAATTTCAAGCGTTCTGCTTATCGTATCTCCGATGTAGCTGATGAATCGTACCTGACTATACTAGACACTGTTTTCGTACTGGAGTTAAAGCAAAATCTGCTGGCCGATGCACTAGAGACCTACGCCACAATTGAAAAAGCACCAAACAACCAGAAAACTTTGGAACGTCTCAAACCGTACCAGCAAAAAATCACTGCTTTGATCGAAAGTGAAGAAGTGATCTCAGTGGCTGCAACCATTGGCGAGCGCGGTTTTGCCCAGTACAAACTGGCCCGCAGCCAATTTGAATTAAGCCATATCAACGGTAAAGTCGACAAGGTCAAGGTCTATTGCGACAACAAACAAAACACCTTCAGCTACGCCACCGACAGCTCATGGACAATCCCCGAGTCATGGGGCAGCTGCTCTTTGTATGTCTATGGCCGCAAAGATACCGCGTTTAATATTGTTGAGTTGCCGAAGAATATCTAAAATCTAGCCATTCCCTATAAAAGAGCATGTGGTGCGCGTAGCGCACCTTACATAGACACGCGACACATTATCCATTCCCGTGCCCGTCGATCTCCCCCGCGCTTTGGGTTAGAATAGCGCCAATTTTATTGTTTACTTTTATTGGCGGGATTTTACTGTGACCAAATCATTGATCAACTATCAGGTAGCGACCTTTGTTACCAGTGCGCCGGATATTAGAGCCATGCCCGATGACGAGGGTATTGAAGTGGCTTTTGCCGGTCGCTCTAATGCTGGCAAGTCGAGTGCGTTAAATACCCTCACCAATCAAAAGATCGCCCGCACCAGTAAAACCCCCGGACGTACCCAGCTTATCAATGTGTTTGATATTCGCGAAAATCGCCGCCTAATTGACCTGCCCGGTTATGGTTTTGCCAAGGTGCCGATTGAAATGAAGAAAAAGTGGCAAAAGTCGCTGGGTGAATACCTGCAAAACCGCGATAGCCTCAAAGGGTTAGTGGTGTTGATGGATATCCGTCATCCACTGAAAGAGCTTGATCAAGACTTGGTTTTTTGGGCCGTTGATAATGAAATTCCAGTGCTGATTTTGCTAACCAAGTGCGACAAGCTCAAGCAAGGCAAACGCAAGCAAGAACTCACCAAGATTAGACAAGCCGCCAAAAGCTTTAAAGGCGACGTCATTGTTCATGCCTTTTCATCGCTTAAGGGCACTGGTGTCAATGAGTTGGCTCAAACACTGGATGTGTGGTTCGGCGCTGTGCCGGTTGAGGATGATTCAGAGGCTGGTGCTAGAAAGGATTAGGCGCTACGCGCTCTTAAGGTCAAAAGATCTCAACACGGAGGCACGGAGCGGCGGAGGAAAGAAAGAGAAAAAATTTAAAGGCAAAACACTATGATTCATTTTTAAACTTAACACCTTGTTTAATCTTTAAGTGTTTTTGCTTTTCCTCTTTCTTTCTCCGTGGCTCCGTGTTGAATGTTTTTAATCTTTTTAGGTATAAACCACAGGACATTCCGGGACGCTGCCCCACTCGCTCCACGAACCATCATAAACAGAAATTTCGGTGTAGTTGAGTATCGTGGCCACCAGCGCCAAGATGCAGGCGGTTACGCCCGAACCACAGCTGAATATCAGTGCCCTGTGATGGGGGCTTAAGCGGTTGAATATCAACGCCATATCTTCTTTTGGTTTGAGCAGCCCTGCGTTTACTCCTTCGTCTTCAAATAACATCGCATAATGCAGGCTAATCGCGCCGGGCATATGTCCGCTGCGAACACCCGGACGCGGGTCTTTTTCTTCTCCCGAAAAACGCTTGACCGAACGGGCATCAAGTACGTTGATTCTGGGGTCAGACAAGCCAGTCAGCACGCGATTAACATCGCAGAAAAAACCTTCCATTTGAGCGGCGATAAAATTCCCTCGTGCGGGCCGTGCCACTTCAGGATCCTTATCAACTTCATAACCGGCCTTTATCCACGCAGGTAAACCGCCGTCAAGTACCGCGACCTGTTCAAAGCCCATTGACTTGAACATCCACCAGACTCTGGCACTACAATAAATGCCTTTGTCGTCATACACCACAATAACACTGTCTTGATTGAGCCCCATTTGCTGCATTTGTTCGGTGAATTGTTTGGCGCTGGGCATCATGTGGGGTAACGGATTGTCTGGGTCGCAGACTTTGTTGATATCAAAATATTGGGCATTGCCGATTTGAATAGCCATTTCGGTAATTGGATCACCACCAGGTACACCCAAACTTGCATCAAATAAGACGATTTGTGGGTGGTCAATATGGCTAGACAGCCAATGGGTAGAAACGGCATGGCTGGGTAAATTAAGTGACGACATTCAATCTCCTTTCAGCGCTAAAATGGCGGGTCTTTACACCGACTTTTATCAAGCCGATGCAAACATGTACTTTATGACGATAACCTAGTTACCATTGAAGAGCAATCTATCCTGCACTAGCCTCCAACAAGCTTTTGCGAACTTCGCGGCGCTGCTTTCTTCTGGCTCTGAATTCGTGAAAATCTTCTAGGGCGACATACAAACAAGGGATCAATATCAAGGTCACCACAGTCGCAAACAACACCCCAAAGGCCAGTGAAACAGCCATTGGAATGACAATTTGAGCCTGTAAACTGGTTTCCATGATGATTGGCATCAATCCCATAAAGGTGGTTATCGACGTCAGCATTATGGCTCTGAACCGGCGCATACCGGCCATCACTACAGCCACTTTGGTGTGAATACCCTGCTTTCTGGTATTGTTGACAAAGTCGACCATCACCAACGAGTCGTTCACCACCACCCCGGCTGCCGCTATGATACCAAATATCGACAAACCACTCATATCCATACCCAAAATGATATGACCAAACATGGCCCCGACCACCCCAAACGGGATCACCGACATAATAATGAAGGGCTGTGCATAAGACTTAAGGGGAATAGCCAGCAATGCATAAATAAGCAGTAAAGTCAGCAAGAAGTCACGTAATTGACTGTCTTGACTCTCAATCTCAGCTTGGATACTGCCAGAGACCTCTGAGGTTATTCGGGGGTAACTTTTAAGCATTTCAGGCAGGTAATTGTCACGAATCTCTTTGGTGATCGTCAGTGGCTCACCAATCGATGTATTAACCGAAGCCCAAATGCTTAACGTGCGCTTGCCATCTTCACGGCGGATACCGCTCACACCTTCAACAATGTTGATTTGTGCCACCTCAGACAATGGTACTTCGGTACCATCCGGGGTTTTAATCAAGGTATGGCCGACCTGACTTATCGAATTACGCTGCGATTGCGGATAACGGATCATCACCTTGATCTCTTCACCGTGGCGTATTATACGCTGAGCCTCTATACCATAAAAACCAAAGCTGACTTGTGCGGCAACATTCGACAAGTTCAAACCAAGGCTGTAAGCCAGCGGTTTGAGCACCAACTGAACCTCCTCGGTACTGCTTTGCATACTGTCGTTAATATCACCCACCCCTTTGAGGGATTTCAGCTTGGCTTTGAGTTCGATGGCGGCGGCTTTAAGTTGCTTAGCATCGTTACCATTAAGGCGGAAACTGATATCGGCATCTTCACTCGAATCACCAAAAATGTTGTCGCGAATGGTGAGGGTTTTGACCCCGGGAATGACCGGCATAGCGTCACGCCATTTGTCAGAAAGATCAAAAGTACCGATGGGGCGCAATTGGGGATCAACCAGTTTGACCTGAATATTAGCGGTAGTTCGGGTACGAAGACTCACCTGTATATCCGACATCATCGGTCTGCCATACTCTTTATTCACCTGCGCATCCACGGCAAAAATCATTTTTTCAATCGCTCTGACGGCGTAAAGCGTGGATTTTTCTGAACTTGAAACATTCATTTCTATTTGTATTTCAGGAAAATCCTGTGGCACTTTAGGCGTACCAACAAACCTAACGACACCACCGACAAACAATCCAAGGCTCAGTAACAGCACCCCAATAAACGCCATCATCACGGCATAACGGTAGTGAATCGCTGTTTCCAACAGTGGTTTGTAAAAGTTATTGATAAAAACTTTCAAACCACCGTCAACTTTAGCCCTAAACCGATACATAGGATTGCGAGGGTTGGGTTTATCAACTTTCATGTTGGCCAAGTGGGCAGGCAAAATCAGTTTGGATTCGACCAACGAGAAGAGCAAACAAAACACCACCACAAATCCAATGGCTTGAGGAAACGCAGAGGTGGGTCCCTCAGACATAACCATAGGAATAAAAGCCGCCACAGTCGTCAGTACACCAAAGGTTGCAGGCATTGCGACTCGTTTGGCACCGCGCACCACATTGTCAATCCCTTGGCCTTTTTCTTCTATTTCGGTGTGGATACTTTCGCCAATAACAATGGCGTCATCCACCACGATCCCCAGCACCAAGATAAATCCAAACAAACTCAGCACGTTAATCGTGACATTAACAAATTCCATTGGCAATATCATGATCGTGCCCAAAAAGGCGATAGGTAGTCCCATCATCACCCAAAACGCCAGTCGTAAACGCAAAAACAACGCCAACATAAAGAACACCAGCAAACCACCGGTTTTCATGTTGTCGATCATCATGTCTAAACGACCATTAAGGTAATA